>JAICQA010000290.1 GCA_025929595.1 Xanthobacteraceae bacterium | reverse complement strand
GGCAGTGCTGCTCGATGCCGAACGGCATGCGCGCAAGGCGCGGGCGGGATTCTGGGACGGTGAACTGTTCGCGATCGAACGCGCGTCGGCCGTCTCCGATCTCACCGCTGCGGCGGGGCGCTTTATGCTGGTGGAGGCCAATGTGCGCCGGGTGGGCGAATCGGGCGGGCGGCTTTATCTCGATTTCGGCCGCCGCTTTACAGAAGATTTCACGATTGTGATCCCGCGCGCGGCGCAGCCCGCCTTTGCAGCGGCGGGAATGAACCTGCGCGGCCTTGCAGGCAAGCGGGTGCGCGCCCGAGGTGTGCTATTCTTCTGGGGCGGGCCGGCTATGGAACTGCATAATCCTGCCGCGTTGGAACTTTTGGGGACTGTCGAGGGATGAGGTTCGCGAGGTTTCGCGAATGGTCGAATGAACGGTTGCGCCGCGGCCTGTTGACCGCGGCCGCGGCGGCGCTCGTCCTTTCGGGCTGCGCCGGCGACGCCTTCAACCGCATCACCGGCACCGATAACGCAATCGCCATCGACGAAATCGCGGCGGCGCTGCCGCCCGCGCAGCGGCGCGAGCATGAGCGGCTGGTGGCGAGCTATGGCGGCGTCTATCGCTCGAAGGATCTCGACGCGCTGATCGCGAAGACCGTCGAGCGCCTGACGGCGGCCTCGGAAAATCCCGAACTGAAATATCGCGTGACGGTGCTGAACTCGCCGGCGATCAACGCCTTCGCGCTGCCGGGCGGTTCCCTCTACATCACGCGCGGTCTCGTCTCGCTCGCCAACGATACGGCGGAACTGGCGTCGGTGCTTTCGCACGAGATGGCGCATGTGGTGGCGAAGCACGCGGCCACGCGCGAAGACCAGATCCGGCAGGCCATGGTGGTCAGCCGCGTCATTTCAAACGTCTTGAGCGATCCCGACCTCGGCGCGCTGTCGCTCGCGCGCAGCCGGCTGTCGCTCGCGACCTTCTCGCGCGGGCAGGAGCTTGAAGCCGACGCCATCGGCGTCGGCATTTCCGCGCGCGCGGGTTACGACCCCTCGGGCGCGTCGCGCTTCCTCAACTCGATGGGCCGCTACGCGGCGCTGCGCGGCAACAGCCCGAACCAGCAGGCGGTCGACCGGCTCGATTTCCTGTCGAGCCATCCCTCGACGCCGGAACGCATTTCCATCGCCGTCGCCAATGCCCGGCAATATGGCGACCGCAACAAGGACGAGCGCGAGCGCGACAAGTTCCTCGATGCGATCGACGACCTCGCCTATGGCGACGATCCGAAGGAAGGCTATGTGCGCGGCCGCAACTTCCTGCATGCCAAGCTCGGTTTCGCCTTCGTGGCGCCGGAGGGCTTCACGCTCGAGAACACGCCACAGGCGGTGCTGGGGGCGACGGGCTCGGGCAAGGAAGCGCTCAGGCTCGACGCCGTGCGCGTGCCGCCCGAGCAGGAACTTACGAGCTATCTGCTGTCGGGCTGGATCGACGGCATCGAGCAGCATTCGATCGAGTCGCTTACCATCAACGGCTTTCCCGCGGCCACCGCGCTCGCACGCGGCGAGCAGTGGTCGTTCCGGCTGTTCGCCATCCGCTTCGGCGGTGATGTGTATCGGCTCGCTTTTGCCGCCCGCGACATCACGCCGGCGGTCGACGCGGGCTTCCGCGTTTCCGCCGGGACGTTCCGCCGCGTGCCGATCGAGGAGGCAAAGAAAGCGTCGCCCTCGCACATTTCGGTGGTGCGCGTCGGCCTGCGGGACACCGTGGAGCGCCTGGCAGGCCGCATGGCCGTGCCGGACCGCAAGCTCGAACGCTTCCTGATCCTCAACGGCTTCGACCGCGACACCAAGCTCAAGTTCGGGCAGCGCGTGAAGATCGTGGTGGAGTAGTCGTCGCGAAAGATATTTCCCTCATGCGCGGGCTTGACCCGCGCATCCAGACGGCAGTTCCGCTTGTGACGAAATTTCTGGATCGCCGGGTCAAGCCCGGCGATGAGGGGAAACAGATGCACAATGAAAAAGGCCCGGCGTGAGCCGGGCCTTTCGATTTCTAGAAGCTGAGTTAGTTCAGGCCGCTTCTTCCTGCTCGGCCGACTCGGCGCCCTTCGGCGTGCGGCGCGGGCCCTTGAGCAGGTTGGTCTCGATCTGCTTCGCCGCTTCCGTCTCGGTCACGTCCTCGACGGCGGCGAGCTCGCGCACCATGCGGTCGAGCGCCGCTTCATAGAGCTGGCGTTCGCTGTAGGACTGCTCGGGCTGACTCTCCGAACGGAAGAGATCGCGCACGACCTCGGCGATGGCGACGAGGTTGCCGGAATTGATCTTCGCTTCGTATTCCTGCGCGCGGCGGCTCCACATCGTGCGCTTGATGCGGGCGCGGCCCTTGAGGGTGTCGAGCGCCTTCTTGACCGTCTCCGGCGGCGCGAGCTTGCGCATGCCGACGGCCGCGGCCTTCGAGGTCGGAACGCGCAGCGTCATCTTGTCCTTGGCGAAATTGATGACGAAGAGCTCGAGCTTGAAGCCCGCGACTTCCTGTTCCTCGATGCGCACGATCTGGCCGACCCCGTGAGCCGGGTACACGATGCGCTCATGGGTGCGGAAACCCTGGCGCGCATGGGCCTGGCGGGGAGCGGCGGCAGCAGTCTTGGGGGCAGCGGCGGTCTTCTTGCTCGGCATGGGTTCTTTCGCTCCTGTGCCCGGGCGAGCCCGGGTGACGCAACGGCCGGTGCAACCGGCGTTTACAGACAGTTAAACTTTCCCTTCCCGCGCGTGGTGGTCACGCCCGAGACGAACGGAAAGCCCCTCGCTTCGATAAAAACGGCTCCCAAAGGAGCGTGGCGGCGGATGTTTTGCTCGACGTGTTGTTAATATAGCACAATTTCGTCAAAAATCAAAGCCTTGCCGCGGCGCGAAGGCAGCCAAACGGCGGCACGGTTAGTACGCGGCAAGTTGTCTGGGACAAAATTCCCTCGAATTCGTCCGATCCGGAACCTGGGTTCAGTCGCCTTCGCCCGGATTGGGCGAGAAGTGCTGCTCCTTGTCCGGTTTGCCGTCCCAGTCCTTGGCGTCGGCCGGCGGGTCGCGCTTCACGGTGATGTTGGGCCATATCTTGGCGAAGTCGGCGTTGAGCGAGATCCACTTCTCAAGCCCGGGGACGGTGTCTGGCTTGATCGCGTCGACCGGGCATTCGGGCTCGCATACGCCGCAATCGATACACTCATCCGGGTGGATGACGAGCATGTTCTCGCCTTCATAGAAGCAATCGACGGGGCAAACCTCGACGCAATCCATGTATTTGCAGCGAATGCAGGCGTCGTTGACGACGTAGGTCATGCCGGAAGCGGTCCGTGAAGCCGGGAGCGGCTTACGAGAGCTTATCTAGGCACGCAAGCCGGCCCGCGCCCTAATGCGGGCCACGATGTCGCATCTTTTCCAGCGCCCGCCGCTCACGCTTGGTCGGGCGGCCGGAGCCCGGCTCGCGCTCGGCGACCCGCCGATCCTCCTCGACGTCGCGCGGCGCGGCTGCTGGCGAGAGGTCCTCGCAAAGCGCCTGGGCGTCGGCCGCGCTGCCGCGCCGCTCGCTCAGTCTCTCCACCTTCAGGATCTTCACGCTGCCGCCGAGCGCCACGGTCAGCACGTCGCCGATCTTCACCGGGCGCGAGGAGGCCGTAACACGGTCGCCGTTCAGCCGCACGCGGCCGGACTCGGCCAGTTCGGCGGCGGCGGTTCGCGTGCGCACGAGCCGCGCGTGCCAGAGCCAACGGTCGATACGCTGGCGGTCGTCGCGCAT
>JAICQA010000159.1 GCA_025929595.1 Xanthobacteraceae bacterium | reverse complement strand
TCGTCGAACGGATCCGCTTCACCCGTGTCGCCTATCATCGATGCGCGCGGCGGAATGCAGGCGTCCGATTTCCTTCGTGCCTCGGTGACCGCCGAGCCCGGGAGCAAGGATCCGACCGGGAACTTCCGCTTCTTCGACAACCGGCAGAAATATCTTCTGTTCGTGAACACTTGCAGCGAGAAGCAGGTCGTCTCCGGCCGCGTGGCGCTGGAGCTCGCAAACATCCATCCGCGTCCTCCCGCGGTCCGCCTGTTCGACGCCGGTGTCGGCGACGGCACTGTGCTCGCCCGCGTTCTGCGCTCCATGCACCGCCGCTTCACCAACATGCCGTTTTACGTGGCGGGCAAGGAGATCAGCCTCGAGGACGTGCGCCTCACGCTCGACAAGATGCCCGACCGCCTGTTCGAACATCCCGCGACCGTCTTCGTCCTCACCAACATGTATTACTCGGAGGCGCCGTGGCTGACCGTGAAGTCGCCGGCCGCCGCCAACAGCATGGTCTGGCACGAGGTCGCGCTCACCGGGAGCACGTCGCGCGAGTTCGAGGAACAGATCGGCGACCTACAGCCCTTCCTGAACGAGAACTGGAAGGCGCGCGTCAGCGAGAAGACCGGCAATCCGATTTACGAGCGGCCCGTGGTGCTTGTCCTCTATCGCGAGGACCACCGCTTCCTGCTCGACCCGATCATTCCGCATCCGGGCCGCGCCGAGGCGAATTTCGACCTCGTCATCGCTTCGCAGCCCTATCGCGCCCGTTCCTCGACCGACTTCAAGGCCAAGCGCGTCATTGCGCCGCTCGCCCGTTCGCTGCGCCCCGGCGGCCGGCTGATCGCGATCCACTCGCACGGCAACGACCCCGGCATGGAGATCGTTCACAAAGTATGGCCGAACGAAAACCCGTTTATCACCGACCGTCATTCCCTGCTCCGGGCCGTGAAACAGGAGCTTGGCCCGGCCGGTCGCGACCTCAATTTCAACGCGTACGCCGACAACCGCTCGATTTTCCAGTACAAATTGGAAACCCTGCCCAACGAAGTGACTGGTCCGCTTGGTACTTCGACCGCTTTCGCGGCGTGGAATGCGGCTGTTTATGTCGCCCAGATCGAGGACGAGAGCTTGACCGACGCCGTCAGGGACGGCACCTATCTGGAGGTCACCGGCGAAGTGCTCAAAAAGCACGGGGGGCTCTGGTTTAACGACGAGTCCTTCGTGATCTCCCGGCAACGAGACTGAATTGCCGGGGGCCGCACGCCATCGAGCATGATCCCGAAAAGTGAGAACCGGTTTTCGGAAAAGATCATGCTCAAGCAAAATGAAATCAGATGACGCGCGAGGCCGATCTTAAGGCGTGATGAGCAGATAACACCCTGCATCTGAACAACCACGCCGCCTCACGCGTCCGCTCCAACAGATAGAGAAGAACATGACCGCAGCCGCCCAAGCGAAGTCTTCCGCTGCCGACTATGTCGTCGCCGACATCGGCCTGGCCGAGTTCGGCCGCAAGGAAATCAATATCGCCGAGACCGAAATGCCGGGCCTCATGGCGACACGCGAGGAGTATGGCAAGAAGCAACCGCTCAAGGGCGCGCGAATCGCTGGCTCCCTTCATATGACCATCCAGACCGCGGTCCTGATCGAGACGCTGAAAGCGCTCGGCGCCGACATCCGCTGGGCCTCCTGCAACATCTACTCGACGCAGGACCACGCGGCGGCCGCGATCGCGGCGGCCGGCATCCCGGTCTTCGCGGTCAAGGGCGAAAGCCTCAAGGACTACTGGGAATACACCCGCAAGATCCTCGAATGGGGTGACGGCGGCACGCCGAACATGATCCTCGACGACGGCGGCGACGCGACGATGCTCGTCCATCTCGGCTACCGCGCCGAGAAGGGCGACACCGCCTTTCTCGATAAGCCGAGCGTCGAAGAAGAGGAGATTCTCTTTGCCCTCATCAAGCGCACGCTGAAAGAGAAACCGGGCTGGTTCAGCGAACTCGCCAAGAACATCAAGGGCGTTTCGGAAGAAACCACGACGGGCGTGCACCGCCTCTACATCATGGCGAAGGAAGGCAAGCTGCTCTTCCCCGCGATCAATGTGAACGACTCCGTCACCAAGTCGAAATTCGACAACCTCTATGGCTGCCGCGAGTCGCTCGTCGACGGCATTCGCCGCGGCACCGACGTCATGATGGCCGGCAAGGTCGCCATGGTCGCGGGCTTCGGCGACGTGGGTAAGGGCTCGGCCGCCTCGCTGCGCCAGGCCGGCTGCCGTGTCCTCGTCTCCGAGATCGATCCGATCTGCGCGCTGCAGGCCGCGATGGAGGGCTACGAGGTCACGACGATGGAAGACGCGGTGAAGCGCGCCGACATCTTCGTCACCGCGACCGGCAACAAGGACATCATCACCGCCGACCACATGCGCGGGATGAAGGACCGCGCCATCGTCTGCAATATCGGTCACTTCGACAACGAGATCGATGTCGCCGGCCTCAAGAACATGAAGTGGGTGAATATCAAGCCGCAAGTGGACGAGATCGAATTCCCCGACGGCCATCGCATCATTCTCCTGTCGGAAGGCCGCCTCGTGAATCTCGGCAACGCGATGGGCCATCCGTCTTTCGTCATGTCGTCGTCCTTCACGAACCAGACGCTGGCGCAGATCGAGCTCTACACCAATCAAGGCAAGTACGAGCGCAAGGTCTACACGCTGCCGAAGCACCTCGACGAGAAGGTCGCGCGTCTCCATCTCGAAAAGATCGGCGTGAAACTCACCAAGCTCCGCCCCGATCAGGCGTCCTATATCGGCGTGCCGGAGCAGGGACCCTACAAGCCCGACCACTACCGCTATTAAGGAAAGCACGAGCACATCATGGCACTGCCCGCCCGCCGACTATCTTCCGCCGGTTCGACCGAGACGATTGCGACCGTGCTCGGCGGGTTTTCGCTCGAGGCAACCTTTCCCAAGCCCGCGGAGATCGACGCGCTGAAGCGCACCGCTCCCGCGGGCACCCGGATTTACCTGAGCTGCCTGCCGAATCGGTCGCCCGAGAAGCTGGTCGAATATGCCGCGAATGTCCGCAATGCGGGCTTCGAGCCGGTGCCGCACCTGACCGCGCGCGCTTACGAAAGCCGGGAGATGGTGGATCGGCTCCTGAGTCGGCTGACGACCGAAGCAGGCGTCCGCTCCGCGCTCGTGATCGCGGGCGACCGCGACGACGTCGCGGGACCGTTCACCTCGGCGCTCGACCTGATGGAAAGCGGTGCGCTCGAAGCGCACGGCATCCGCGAGGTCGACATTTCCGCCTATCCCGACGGTCACCCGAAGATCGACGACACCGTTCTTCGCCGTGCGCTCGCCGACAAACTTGCCGCGGTCGCGAAGCGCGATCTCAAGGTGAACATCACCAGCCAGTTCTGTTTCGACCCCGACCACATCCTCGCATGGCTGCGTGGACTCCGCGCCGACGGCATTTCGTTGCCGGTGCGTGTCGGCGTGGCGGGTCCCACCAGCATCCCGACGCTCATGCGCTTCGCGCTTCGTTGCGGCGTGCGCGCTTCGCTCAAGGGCGCGCTCAATCCGAAGGCGATGCAGTTGTTCGGCGGTGTCGCGGCGCCCGATACGATCATCCGCGCGCTCGCGGAAGCGCCTGACCGCCCCCAACTCGGGCCGTTCTCGATCCACTTTTTCTCGTTCGGCGGCCTCGTTGAGACCGCGGACTGGGCATCGAACGCGAACAGCGGCCGGATCGAGCCGACCGACGCGGGCTTCAAGGTGATCCGCTGAACTGATTTCGGCCGTGACAGGGGGCTGCGATGTTCCGCGCATGTTCGCGGGACCCGCTCCCTATTGCGGGTTGCCTTGCTCTGCCGATTGTCCCACTCTCCATCGGCTCCATGCGACTGCTGCCGCGGCAGGTAATCAAGAACAGCAAGACCGCTTGGGCTGGGAGGATCGCGAAGCCGCCGCGTCGAAGCGTGCAGGCTGTTTGGGGAGGGGTATTGGCAAACGTCGAACCGCGCGGTCCCGCGCAGGCGAATTCCGATGAAATTTCGGAAGACGCACGCCACAAGGCCGAGGCCTATCTTGAGGAAGAAGAGGGCGTAGCCAACCGGCTGGCCGGTTGGAGCGGACGCATCGTCACCACGATCGCGGTCGCCATGACCACCTTCCACCTCTACGCCATCTACGACATCGTCCCGACCCAGCAGCTTCGCTACATCCACGTCGCGTTCGTGATGGTCCTGGCGTTCCTGCTGTTTCCGATGGCAGCGCGCTTTCGCAACCGCATCCGCTGGTGGGACGTGCTCGCCGGACTGACGGCCGCGGGCATACTCGTCTACGCCATCATGGGCGGCGACGACTTCACCGATCGCGCCACGCTGCCGAACGATCTCGATACCTTGCTCGGCGTGATCTTCATCGTGCTGCTGCTCGAGGCCGGCCGTCGCACCACCGGCATCATCATGCCGGCGATCGCTGTCGCCTTCATTCTCTACGCTATGTTCGGTCCCTATCTGCCGGAGCCATGGACGCATCGCGGGTACGACCTGCCGCGCCTGGTCGGCCATTTGTTCATTACGCTCGAAGGCATTTTCGGCGTTCCGGTCGGCGTCTCCGCGACGCTCATCGTGCTGTTCACGATCTACGGCGCATTCCTCGCCCAGTCCGGAGCCGGAAAGTTCTTCATCGACTTCGCGCTCACCGCCATGGGCGGCGGACACAACAGCGCCGGCCGTGCGGTTGTTTTGTCGTCGTTTCTGCTCGGCGGCCCGTCGGGCTCGGGCGTCGCCACGACCGTCATGGTCGGCACCGTCGCTTATCCGATGATGAAGCGCGCCCGCTTTCGGCCGGACGCCGCCGGCGGGTTGCTCGCGGCCGCGGGTCTCGGCGCCATCATCTCTCCGCCGGTGCTGGGCGCCGCCGCGTTCCTGATCGCCGAGTTCCTGAAGATCAGCTATCTCGACGTCATCTGGATGGCGCTCATCCCGACGCTTCTCTATTACCTGTCGCTGTTCTTCATGGTGGAACTCGACGCCAAGCGCTTCGGCGCGCGCGACGTCACGTACGAGCCGGAGATGACGCTCTGGCAGATGACGCGCCGCTACGGCTTCCATTTCGTGTCACTGGTCGCCGTCGTCCTGTTCATGATCGTCGGCTATTCGCCGATGACATCGGTGTTCTACTCGATCCTGCTCGCCTTCGCGATGAGCTTTCTCACGCGCGAGACGGCGCTCTATCCGCGCAAGCTCATCCGCGCCATGGCCGACGGCTCGATCGGCGTGCTCAGTGCAGCGACGACTTGCGCCGCTGCCGGCATCATTGTGGGCGTGGTCACACTGACCGGTCTGGGTTTGAAATTCTCCGCCATCGTGATTTCCTACGCCGGCGGCAATCTCGTCCTTACCGCGATCTACACCGCGGCGATCGTCTGGATCATCGGCCTCGCCGTGCCGGTCACCGCGTCCTACATTATCTGCGTGGTCATCGCCGCACCGGCGTTGATGAAGCTCGGCGTGCCGGACTACGCCGCGCATATGTTCGTATTCTATTACGCAGTGCTGTCCGAAGTGTCGCCGCCGACCGCGCTGTCCTGCTTCGCTGCAGCGGCGATCACCGGTGCCGACCCCTATCGCACTACGTTTCAGGCCTGGAAATACACGTTACCTGCCTTCGTCGTACCGTTCGTGTTCGTCATCGACCCGCAAGGTCTCGGACTTCTCATGACGGTGCCGGAAGACGGCTCGATGTGGAGCATCGTCTGGGTCACCTTCAAGACCGGCGCGGGTCTGATTGCCTTTGCGGCAGCCGCGCAGAATTGGGCGTTCCGCCGCAATACGCCGTTTGAGCGAGCGCTCTTCGTCATTGCCGGTTTGCTGCTGGTGTTTCCCGGATTGATCGAATGGCTGTTTACCGTGCTCGCCGGTGTCTCGATTCCGCAGCCGGGGCTGATCGGATTGGCAATTGCGATTGCCGCCGTTTTCATGCAGAAATTTGGACCAAGCGCGCCGACGGCGTCGGCGCAACACTAAAAACGGGAGGAACACGCAATGAAAAGAGCAGCTTCTATTCTCGCATCGCTGGCGGCCGCAGCCGTCATGCTCGCAGCCGGACCGAGCGTCGCGCAAAAGCAAAAGACGATCTCGATCGGCACCGGCGGCACCGGCGGCGTTTATTATCCGATCGGCGGCGGCATGGCGAACGTCCTGTCGAAATATCTGCCGGGCGTGGAGGCGACCGCCGAAGTGACCGGCGGCTCCGTCGACAATCTCAAGCTGATCGGCTCCGAGACCGGCCAGATCGGCCTCTCGATGGTCGACGCCGCGCTCGATGCGGTCAACGGCAAGGGCAAGTTCTCGGCTGGCAAGATCGAAGTCCGCACCCTGATGGTGCTCTATCCCAACCGCATGCATGTCGTGTCGATCGAAGGTCGTGGCGTGACGAAGATGTCGGACCTCAAGGGCAAGCGCGTCTCCACCGGCTCGCCCGGCAGCGCCACCGAGGTCTACGCCCTGCGCGTGATCGAGGCCGCCGGTC
>JAICQA010000364.1 GCA_025929595.1 Xanthobacteraceae bacterium | reverse complement strand
TGCTGGTATCGTGGGCGAACGCAGGCGTCGCGATCAGCAGAATGGCAGCAACGAGCGAACGAAGCAGCGCGGACATTGTTTCCTCCGGCGGAAGCGGCAGGGCATGGATACGCCCCTCAGAGCCGGCATTCACGGCGGCCAATGCGCGCGGCGGCCGCCCATCCTACCGTTCCGTGGCCCAAATCCCACGGTGCCGCAACGATCTTTGGGCATTGCCCGCGCCCCGGCGAAATGCGCGCGTGACGGGGCTTTTCTGCCCCTCTCTCGCAATGCAGCGGCATTGAAAGGGCCATCGCCGTCCGGTATAGACCCCGAAACCCGCGCACGACTTCCGCTGGGCCGGCCTCCGACCCGGCCCTTTCAGTTTGTCCCCCCAAGGCCGCGCGCCGCTCGAGTGGAGACCTTTCATGTCCACGACCTTCGACACGGTCGCCAATATCATCTCCGAGACCTGCGACATTCCGCGGGAAAACATCAAGCCGGAGAGCCACGCGATCGACGATCTCGGGATCGACAGCCTGGACTTCCTCGACATCGCCTTCGCCATCGACAAGGCGTTCGGCATCAAGCTGCCGCTCGAACAGTGGACGCAGGAAGTGAACGAGGGCAAGGCGACCACGGAGCAGTATTTCGTGCTGCAGAATCTGTGCGCGCGCATCGACGAGCTAAAAGCCGCCAAGGGCGCCTGAGCATTCCGAATGCAAATTGAAGTCTTTATTCTCGTCGACCGCATCCGCTCGCTGTCGATTGAGGACGGTTTGGTTCAGTGCGACTCGGCGGTGCCCGTCGATTCCAGCATCTATCTGGGGCATTTCCCCGGCCATCCGATCCTGCCGGGCGTGCTGCTGATCGAGTCGATGGCGCAGACGGCCGGTTGGCTGATCCTCGCGCACACGAAGTTCGAGCGCTTTCCGTTCCTGTCGATCGTGAACGAGGCGAAGTTGCGAGACTTCGTCACGCCGGGCATGCAGTTGCTGCTCGAAGCGCGCCTGCTTCATGAAGGATCGGGCTTCTTCAAGACCTCGAACCGCGTTCTTGTCGACGGCAAGGTGAAGTGCGAAGCTGAAACCACGTTCCGCGTCATGCCCTTCCCCTCCCCGGTGTTCAGGGAAAATGTGATCGCCCAAGCTCGCCGGGTCGGATTCCCCGCGGAGTTGGTGCCGAATGCCGGGTGACAAGCGCGACGTATTGATTACAGGGATCGGACTCGTTTCGTGCCTTGGCGAAGGCCTCGAGGCGCACTGGAACGGATTAACGGCCGCCAAGCCCGTCATCGACGAAACAAGCTTCTCGCCCTACGTCGTCCACCCGCTCGCGCCGGTCAATTTCGATCTGCAGATTCCGAAGAAGGGCGACCAACGCCAGATGGAGCCGTGGCAGCGTATCGGCTGCTATGCGGCGGGCCTCGCGCTCGACGACGCGGGCATCAAGGGCAATCAGGAAATCCTCAACCGTGTGGACATGCTGGTCGCAGCCGGCGGCGGCGAGCGCGACACGAAAGTCGACGGGCAGATTCTCACCGACCTCAAGAAGGCGGAAAACCCCGGCAAGCTCCTGAACGAGCGGCTGATGAGCGACCTGCGCCCGACGCTGTCGCTCGCGCAGCTCGCCAACCTGCTCGCGGGCAACATCTCGATCGTTTTCAATGTCGTCGGCTCTTCGCGCACCTTCATGGGCGAAGAGATGGCGGGCGTCGACGCGCTGCGCATCGCGAGCGCGCGCATCGCGGCAGGCCAGAGCGAGATCGGCTTCGTCGGCGGCGCATACAACGCGCAACGCTACGACGTGCTGCTGCAACTCGCCTTCGGGCGGGAATCGCTGACTTCCCCTTATATTCCCGTATGGGCGCGCGGCACGGAACGGCCGGGCATGGCGGTCGGCTCGCTCGGCGCGTTCCTGGTGATCGAATCCCGGGGGCACGCAGAAGCGCGTGGTGCGCGTGCCTACGCCAAGCTCTCGCATGTCGCGGCGGAGCGTTGCCGCCGGCATGCCGAGCCGCTCGACACGGCCATCGGCAAGATGCTCGACGGCGCGAAGCCGCGCCTCAGGGACGGCGAAGCCGCGGTAATTTCCTCGGCGACCGGTGCCGTCCCCGCGACGACCGCCGAAAAGGCCGCGCTCGAAAAATTCGGCAGGGTTCCGGTGCGCGCCACCGGCTCGGTGGTCGGACACGGCGTGGAGGCGAGTTTTCCGCTCAATGTCGGCCTCGCGGCGTTGGCCGTTTCGCGCGGCGGCCTGTGGCCGGCCCTCGATTCCACCGGTTTTGAATTGCCCTTCAGCGGTTCGCTGAGGCAGGCTGTCGTGACCGGCATCAGCGCATGGCGCGGCGAGGGTCTCGCGCTCGTCGAAGCCGCCTAAGCGGAGGGGCCATGGCTACCAAGGATCATCGCGGACGCCCGGTCGTGGCGGTCACCGGCATCGGCATCGTCACCTCGCTCGGCATCGGCAAGGACGACAACTGGAAGAAACTGACCTCGGGCCAGTCCGGCATCCACGAGATCACGCGCTTTCCGACCGACGGACTGCGCACGAAGGTGGCGGGCACGATCGACTTCATTCCCGCCGATCCGCTCTGCGCGCCTGCTCTCTCCGAAGAATTCGCGATGCTCGCGAGTAAGGAAGCAATCGCAGAATCCGGCGTCGGCAAGATCGGCGATTTTCCGGGACCGTTGTTCGTGGCCGTGCCGCCCGTCGAAGTGGAGTGGCCGCAACGCATCGAGATGTCGACGGCGAGCAACTCGGACACTATCGGCTACGACGAGCTGATCCGTATGGCTTCGACCGAGCGCTTCAGCCCTTATTATGAGCGCTTCCTTTATCGCGGCACGACGGAACGGCTCGCCGAGAAGCTCGGCACCAAGGGCT
>JAICQA010000135.1 GCA_025929595.1 Xanthobacteraceae bacterium | reverse complement strand
GTCAGACCCTCGAATTCAATCGCCTGTTCCATGGCCTGTCGAACGTCTTCGCCGATCGCGCGCGCGTCGTTGCGGGTCTGCAACTTGCTCAACGGTACGACCGCAACGAACTCGTCGCCGCCGACGCGAAACAGCAGGCCGCGCTCGTCGATCGAGGCCGCGATTCGACGCGCGATGACGGTGAGCACGCGATCACCGACCGCATGGCCATGGGTATCGTTCACGGGCTTGAAGCCGTCGATATCGATGGCGAGCACTGCATGGCGGCCCGTGAGGGTCTCGCCCGTTCTTCCGTCGCGCCGCGCCATGTGCCGCTCGAGATAGCGGCGGTTCGGCAACCCGGTGAGGCGGTCGAGATAGGCTAGGCGCTCGAATTCGGCCGTCATGGCATTGTACGTCGCCGCGAGATCATGCAACTCAGCCGCGACGAAGCTCGGCAGCTTCACCCGCACGCCCATCTTGCCGGCCTTTAGCCGCAACGCAGCCGATTTGAGCGCTCGCACGCCTCGCATCAGTCCGAATTCCGCGACGGCAAGAGCAACGCCAATCGACACGGCGGTGACCAACAATAAAAACAGCAGCGCGCGATAAAAGCTGCGTTGAATGGGTCCGAGGATTTTCGCACGATCAAGCCCGATCGCCACGCTGATATTCGACTCCGAAATATGAGACACGCTGAACAGCCGCAAGACACCTTCCGGGTCGGTCGCTTCGAAAGTAGTCGCCTTCTCGGCGACGATCCGTTCCATCGCCGGTGAATTGGCCAGACCCTGAAGCGCTACGCCGCTGAGCGTACCCGGTTGATACGCAATAATCTGGCCCAGCCTGTCATAGGCGATCAACAGCCCGCCGAATTTTGAACTGGCCTCGGCCGCGACGCGGTTGATCCAGCCGAGACTGATGCCGACGCCCACCGAGCCGGCGAGTTCTCCCTTTCCGTTCAGGATCGGCAAGATCGCTACGACAATATGAGCACCGGACACGCGCCCAATCACGACGTCGCTGACGCCGTAATGGCCGCTCGCACGCGCCTCCTGAAAATACCGGCGGTCCTTGAGGTCGAGCGACCGTGCGGCCAGGGAATCGCCGCAGATACCCTTGCCATCCGGCCCGGTGACGAAGATGCCGGTGAGCCACGAACGGCTCTCCCGAATGGTGCGCAGAATGCTTTCGCATTCGGGCAGGGTGGCTGACCGCACGGCCGGAATCTCGGCCAGTACTTCAAGGAGTTGGCGAGCTTGCTCGGTGACCCGCTCGTGTGCCGCCGCGCCGCCCGCGGCCAGATCGGCGGCAGCCTCATAGGCCCGCACAACCGCTGCGTTGCTGTCGCTCTGTAGCCGCACCAGATGCAGGGCGAAGATCGGCAGCGCCGCGACGACCACGACCATCGCCATAAGCCAGCGCAGTCTCACGCCGCGCCTATGCATCACGTCCATCGCCATCGTGCGAATGCGTCCCTGGCCGCGGCCCCGAGTGGATCGGATCGGAAGCTGTCATCCGCCCGTTAAAAACTCCGGCAGCCAATGCCTCAAATTTGAAGGATCGGGGCTTGCGCCGAGGCGCCGCGTAAAAACATTTCGGCGATAGCCGCTGCGAGGTCGATGTTTCACAATACCGGCCTGTATCAATGCCCCGCCACGATATTCCATAATATGTCTTCTGCGAATAGCGGGTGGATGCGGCCATGACGGCGCCGCGATACGGATCCGACTGCCCGGCTCTGCTATGAGCGCAACCAGCCAAGGACTTAGCAATGCAGCCATCCCGCGACATCGCCACGCTGATCGAGATCATGGCGCGCCTGCGCACGCCGCCGGATGGCTGTCCATGGGATATCGAACAGACCTTCGAGACCATCGCGCCGTATACCATTGAGGAAGCGTTTGAGGTCGCCGATGCCATCGCGCGCGGTGACCTGGATGCCGGGCTACCGGACGAGCTCGGCGATCTCTTGCTGCAAGTCGTTTTCCACGCGCGTATGGCCGAGGAACAGGATCGCTTCGATTTTGGCGACGTCGTGCAAGCCATTACCGAGAAGCTCATCCGCCGCCATCCGCACGTATTCGGCGACGCCGGCCGGCATACGCCGGACCAGGTCAAGACGATGTGGCATGAGATCAAGGCCAGGGAACGCGCGGCGCGTGGCGAGACGGATAAGCGGCGGACGCTCGACGGCGTACCGGTCGCGCTGCCATCGTTAGTGCGCGCGCAGAAGCTTCAGGAGCAAGCGGCCAAGGTTGGATTCGATTGGGCCAACGCCCGTGATGTCCTCGACAAGATCGCGGAAGAAGCCGCCGAGATCGAACCGGTGCTGGATGACCCGCAGTCCGCCGCTGAGGAAATCGGAGATCTGATCTTCGCCGCCGTTAACCTCGCGCGTCACGCCAAGGTCGATGCCGAAAGCGCGCTGCGCGCGGCAAATATAAAATTTGAGCGAAGGTTTCAATCGATCGAGGACGCCCTAACGCGCCAGGCGCGGACGCCGTCCGATGCCACGCTCGATGAAATGGAAGAACTCTGGAATGACGCCAAGCGCCAGGAGCGCGCCCGTTAACGATCTTACGCCGCCGAGGTAAATCTCCGGCGTACTTCATCGAGCCTGCTCGGATCGACCCGCACGGTGACGGCAAGCTTGCCGTTCTCGTCGAGCTTGCGCGACAGCACTTCCGTTTGGCGGTGAAGCCAACCCAGACCGGCGCCGTCGGCGGGATCCAGCTCAAGCGATAGCGTCGGGCGGTCTGCAACCACGCGCTCTTCGATGGCGGCAAACAGGGCATCAGTTCCCTCGCCGGTCACCGCTGAAATCAGCACCGGACGGTCGTCAACTTCCCTCCGCGAAGCAACATTCTCGACCTGCCCGCGCGCCTGGGCATCCAGGCGGTCGATCTTGTTCCAGACGTCAATGATCCTGCGCCGGTCGTTCGGATCGATCCCGAGTTCCTCAAGTATACGCGCCACATCGCCCGCCTGCGCCTCCGTATCTTCATGCGCGACGTCACGGACGTGCAGGATCACATCGGCCTCGATGACTTCCTCGAGCGTCGCGCGAAACGCCGCAATCAGCATGGTCGGCAGCTCGGAAATGAACCCAACCGTATCGGAGAAGATTACCTTTGCGCCGTGCGGCAACGTCGCCGCGCGCAACGTCGGATCGAGAGTCGCGAACAGCAAATTTTCTGCCATCACGGACGCCGACGTTAGCCGGTTGAACAACGTGGACTTGCCGGCATTCGTATAGCCGACGAGCGCGACGATCGGATAAGGAACGCGATGGCGATCCTTCCGGTGCAGCTCGCGCGTCCGCACGACGCCCTCCAGCTCACGCTCGATCTTCTTGATGCGCTCGGCAATCATGCGCCGGTCGGCCTCGATCTGCGTCTCGCCAGGACCACCCAGAAAGCCGAAACCGCCGCGCTGACGCTCCAGATGCGTCCATGACCGTACGAGCCGGCTGCGCTGATAGTTCAGATGCGCCAGCTCAACCTGCAATGCGCCTTCCCTCGTCCGCGCCCGCTCACCGAAAATCTCCAGAATGAGCCCTGTGCGGTCGAGGACCTTGGCCTTCCATTCCTTTTCCAGATTGCGCTGTTGGACCGGCGTGAGCGCATGATCGACGAAGACGAGACCCGCCTCCTCCGCCCGCACCAGTCCAGCAATTTCCTCAACCTTGCCCTTTCCGAGCAACGTCGCCGGCCTGATCGTTGTGACGGGCACAATGCCGCTGTGGGCGACATCGAGATCGATCGCGCGCGCGAGCCCGACCGCTTCCTCAAGCCGCGCCTCGATCGAGCGCGGCCCGTCGGCGAGTCGCCGTTTGACGTACGGAACAACGACGACCGCGCGCGCAGGCGAAGCCGGCGGCGCACCCGTCGCATCGGGTTTCTTGTCTTCGGATACGCGGCGCGGTTTCAACTAGGCCTTGTCGCCGGCAGCGGCTTCGTCGGCCGGCTCAAACAACTGGATGGGGTTGCCCGGCATCACGGTCGAGATCGCATGCTTGTACACAAGCTGCGAATGACCGTCCCGACGCAACAGGACGCAAAAATTGTCGAACCAGGTCACGACTCCCTGCAGTTTCACGCCATTGACGAGGAAGATCGTGAGTGGAGTTTTGTTCTTGCGTACATAATTGAGAAACGTGTCTTGGAGGTTCTGGGCCCGGTCTGCCGCCATTGCCGTGTTCCTTTTTTTGTCGGCCAAGCGATTTTTGTTTCCGCCCTCGTCGCGAGGCGCGGGCTCCGCACGGCCCATACCGTGTGGAACCCTCATATTAGATGGCGGCGCAACGCAGGACGCAAGCCATACTTCAGCGCCAAGATGAGGCCGCAGCCACGTCGCTCAGGACGCGATTTCTGCAATTTTGTGAAATCGGGCCCGAAGTTCGCGCGCAACCGGTCCCGGCGCACCGTTCCCGATCCTCGAGCCGTCGATTGCTATAACAGGCATGACGATCTGGCTCGCGGCCGTCATAAACGCTTCCTTGGCGGTCTTTGCCTCATCGACACTGAAGCCACGCTCCTCAACGCGTAGGCCCTGCGCGGCGGCTATTTCGAGAACGACCGTTCGGGTGATGCCCTTCAGAATGCCGCGCTCCGCCGGCCTCGTCACGACGAGGCCGTCGTTGGTGACAATCCACGCGTTGCTGGAACTGCCTTCCGTCACCATCCCCTTGGAATCGACAAACCAAGCCTCACGCGCACCCTGCTCGCGCGCCGCCTGTCTCGCCATGACATTGGGCAGCAGCGAGACCGTCTTGATATCGACACGCTCCCAGCGATTGTCGGGCACCGTGACAACCGCAACGCCGTCTTCCGCCGCCGTTTCCTGCCTCGCCCGGTCGATCGAACGGGCCGTCACGACAAAACTCGGACGCGTGCCGGGCGGAGGAAAGGCGTGATCGCGACGCGCGACCCCGCGCGTTACCTGCAAATAGGCGATGCCATCGCTTACACGGTTGCGTGCGACCGTCTCTCGCAGGACAACGCGCATCGGGGCGAGCGCCATGGGCATGTCCATTCGCAGTTCCTTCAGCGAACGCACGAGGCGCTCAAGATGACGGCGTTCATCGACGAGGTGCCCGCCCCTCACCTCGCACACTTCGTACACACCGTCGGAGAACTGATAGCCGCGGTCCTCGATATGCACACACGCTCGCGAATGCGGTACGTAGCGACCGTTCACATAGGCAACGCGCGACATGTATGTGCTTTCGTTAGCGTGGCCGGTCTTCGATACCGAGCGCCTTGAGCTTGCGATGCAGGGCCGAGCGCTCCATGCCCACGAACTCCGCGGTGCGGGAGATATTGCCGCCGAAGCGATTGATCTGCGCCACCAGATACTCGCGCTCGAACAGTTCCCTCGCCTCGCGCAGCGGCAGGCTCATAAGATGCTCGCCGCCCGCACCATTCGGCATATTCGGCACCAGCGAGCCCACATCCGGCGGCAGCATCGCCGCAGTGACGGTCGCTTCCGCGTCGCCGCCCGCGAGGATAAGCAACCTCTCCACGTTATTGCGCAGCTGCCGGATATTCCCCGGCCAGTCGTGTGACTGCAGGACTGCAAGTGCGTCGTCGCCGATCTTCCGCCGCGGCAGGCCCGTCGTTGCAGAAATCTGATCCAGGAAATGCTCGACCAGCTCGCTGATATCTTCGCGCCGCTCGGACAGCGGCGGCACGCGGATCGGCACGACGCTAAGGCGATGATAAAGATCCTGTCGTAACCGCCCCGCCGCTACTTCCGCTTCGAGATTGTGGCTGGTCGACGAGATCACGCGTACATCGACATGCACCTTGCTGTTGCCGCCCGCACGCAGGAAGCTCTGCTCAGTCAGCACGCGCAGGATGCGGTTCTGTGTCTCCATGGGCATGTCGGCGATTTCGTCGATGAAGAGCGTGCCGCCGTCTGCCTCTTCGAGCGCTCCAACCTTTCCCGCCGAGCCGTTGGCCTCGACGCCGAAGAGCTCCTGCTCCATGCGCTCCGGCGTGATTGCCGCCGCGTTGATGACGACAAACGGACCGTCCGAGCGTGCCGAGCTCGCATGGATCATACGCGCGCAGAGCTCCTTGCCCGATCCCGACGGACCGATGATCAGAATGCGCGAATTGGTCGGCGCGACCCGCTGGATGGTCTGCCGCAACTGGTTCATCGGCGCCGACGAACCGACGAGATTCTGCGCATGCGGCGCCATCTGCTTCAGCGAACGCACCTCGCGCCGCAGCCGAAGCGTCTCGAGCGCACGGTTGGCGACCAGCACGAGTCGGTCGGCATTGAACGGCTTTTCGATGAAATCGTAAGCGCCGCGCTTGATCGCGGTGACCGCGGTTTCAATCGTGCCGTGGCCGGAAATCATCACGACCGGAAGATCGGCATGCTGTCCCTTCACCACGTCGAGCAGCGCAAGACCGTCGAGCCGGCTGCCTTCAAGCCAGATGTCGAGCAGCAACAAATTGGGACGCCGCGCCGCGATTGCGGTCAGCGCATCCTCCGCGTCCTTGGCCGTCCGCACCGAGTAGCCTTCATCCTCCAGGATGCCGGCCACCAGCTCCCGGATGTCAGCCTCGTCGTCGACGATCAGAATATCGGTCGCCATTCCATCAACCCGTCACGGTCGCCTTCTCGGGCGCCACTGCTTTCTGTTTCAGAAGTAGAGTTGCGCGGATTTGCGCCCCACGACCCCCGTCGAATGTCACCGGCGCATCGAGCAGCTCGACGCGCCCCCCGTGATCCTCAAAAATCTTGGACACGATCGCGAGGCCGAGCCCCGTGCCTTTCTCGCGCGTCGTCACATAGGGCTCGAGCAACCGGTCGCGGTTTTCCTTGGGCAAGCCCGCCCCATTGTCTGTGATTTCGATCACAGCGAACTCGCCGGACACCGCCACCTGCGTCAGAATGCGTCCCTGCCCTCGTTGATCCGCCGGAACGCCGTTGATCGCTTCGACCGCATTCTTCAGGAGGTTGGTCAGCGCCTGTGAAATCAGCCGGCGGTCGAACTGCGCGGATACCGGCCCCTCCGGCAGCGCGGTCTCGAATGAAATGTCCGGATTGCCGACACGCATGAGGAAAACAGCCTGCCGTACCGTTTCTGCAAGGTCCTGCGACTCGACGACAGGTTTGGGCATGCGCGCGAATGACGAGAATTCATCCACCATCCGGCCGATATCGCCGACCTGCCGAATGATCGTATCGGTGCACTGCTCGAAGACCTCACGATC
>JAICQA010000002.1 GCA_025929595.1 Xanthobacteraceae bacterium | reverse complement strand
CTCGGCGGTGGAGAAGACCTGGCTCTTCTTGGTCGGGATCGTCGTGTTGCGATCGATGAGCCGGGTGAACACGCCGCCCAAGGTCTCGATGCCGAGCGAGAGCGGGGTCACGTCGAGCAGGAGCACGTCCTTGACGTCGCCCTGCAACACGCCCGCCTGAATGGCGGCACCGATCGCAACGACTTCATCCGGATTGACGCCCTTGTGCGGCTCCTTGCCGAAGAGCTGCTTCACCGCTTCCTGCACCTTCGGCATGCGCGTCATGCCGCCGACGAGCACGACTTCACTGATCTCGGCCGCCGAGAGCCCGGCGTCCTTCAACGCCTTCTTGCAGGGCTCCATGGTCTTCTGGATCAGGTCGTCGACGAGCGCCTCGAACTTGGCGCGCGTCAGCTTCATGGTCATGTGCTTCGGGCCGGACGCGTCCGCCGTGATGAAGGGCAGATTGATCTCGGTCTGGCTGGTGGAAGAGAGCTCGATCTTCGCCTTCTCGGCCGCCTCCTTGAGGCGCTGGAGCGCGAGCTTGTCCTTGCGCAGATCGATGCCCTGCTCTTTCTGGAATTCGTCGGCGAGATAGCCGACGAGGCGCATGTCGAAATCTTCGCCGCCGAGGAACGTATCGCCGTTCGTCGACTTCACCTCGAAGACGCCGTCGCCGATTTCAAGAATGGAGATATCGAAGGTGCCGCCGCCAAGGTCGTAGACCGCAATCGTGCCGGCGGCCTTCTTGTCGAGACCGTAGGCGAGCGCGGCCGCGGTCGGCTCGTTGATGATGCGCAGGACTTCAAGGCCCGCGATCTTGCCGGCGTCTTTCGTCGCCTGGCGCTGTGCGTCGTTGAAGTAGGCGGGAACGGTAATGACCGCCTTCTCGACCTTGGCGCCGAGATGAGCTTCTGCCGTTTCCTTCATTTTCTGAAGGATGAACGCGGAGACTTGCGACGGGGAATACTGGTTCTTGCCGTCCGAGAGCCACGCGTCGCCATTGGAGGCGCGCACGATGGAATAGGGGACGAGCTTCTTGTCCTTCTCGACTGTGGGGTCGTCGTAGCGGCGGCCGATCAGGCGCTTGACCGCGAAGAAGGTCTTTTCGGGATTGGTGACGGCCTGGCGTTTGGCGGGCTGGCCGACGAGCCGCTCGCCGTCGTCCGTGAAGGCCACGATGGAGGGCGTGGTGCGCATGCCCTCGGCGTTCTCGATCACCTTGGGCGATTTGCCCTCCATGACCGCTACGCAGGAATTGGTCGTACCGAGGTCGATACCGATGACCTTGGACATATCTCTACCTCACTCTTTCCGGCAGGCCGTCCAGGTCTGACTTACAGCACCCGGCAGGACGGGCTGGCCTTTCGCCACGCTCGCCCCCCGCACGGCCCCCGCGATTGGGGATGACGTCGCGGCTTCGCGACGTTCGCGGGTGATATAGGAGGGGCTCCAGACACCCGCAAGGCTGAACCGCCTCTCCCGAGCGGCTTTCCGGCCCCCGCCAGGACCCCTTCTCATTAACCTTGCGGCAAGCCTTGCCGGCCGCTAGCCGGGACCACCATCGGCGTCTCGCGAGAGAGGTCGACCGTTCGCAACATGTCCATCATCCGCGCAAAGCGCCGGTCGCAATAAGCCCGGTAAAACGTCACGCTCAGGGAATTGACGGGCAGCCACAGCCGGTCGTTCAGTCCGTCGATGATGACCAGCCGGTGGCCGTGCTCCGCATCGGCCGCCTCGACGATATTGTTGGCGCTGATGTCACCGAACACAACATGATGGCGGATCACGTCGTCCCGCAGCGCGTCAATGCGCGCGACAAGATCCGGATCGAGTCCGCGCGTACGGACGATCTCAGCGAGCGTCGGCGCAAGCCCGCCATCGCGCGCCCGCACTTTGCGCACGACCATGCCGAGGCCGAGATCGGTTTCGACAATGCCGGCAAAATGCTGAATGAAGGGAAGATCGTGCTGTCCGCGTTCGCGCAGAACCAGATACTTCTCGATTTCGCGCATGAGACTCTTGTAAGCCCCAAGGCCCTGCCACTTCTCGAACCAGTTGGCGCGCCGCGCGTCGCGCTCGACGAACAGCGGCCTGATGACCTTGATGAGCAACCCATCATCGCCGGGATGCTGAAAAACATCGCGATAGGCGCCGGAGGCCAACGGGCGCGCGGCTTTCAGTTCGACCAGCTGCGGCACATCGGCCCCCAGATGGATCAGGTTGCGGCAGGTTCGGGCGCGTTCGCCTTCGCGCCGCCCTTGGCGACGGCGACCATCGCGGGCCGCAACACGCGGTCGCCGATGGCGTAGCCGGTCTGCACGACCTGCACCACCGTACCCGCCGGCACTTCGGGATCGGGCACTTCATACATGGCCTGATGGAAGTTCGGGTCGAACTTCTCGCCCTTGGGATCGAGCTCGCGCACGCCGTGCTTCTTCAGCGCGTTGTGCATCTCACGGCGCGTGAGATCGACACCGTCGAGCAGGGCCTTCAAGGTTTCATCGGCACCGGCACGCTGCTCGGGCGTCACGACGCCCAGTGCACGCGCGAGATTGTCGGCGACGGAAAGAATGTCGCGCGCGAACCCCGCGATGCCATAGGTGCGTGCGTCAGCAACATCGCGCTCGGCGCGCTTGCGCACATTATCCGTTTCGGCAACGGCGCGCAGGAACTTGTCGCGCAGCTCATCGACGGCTGCGGCGAGGACGCGCACTTGTTCTTCGGGTGCGGGCGCGGCCTCCGGCGTTTCGGCGGGGGACGCGCCATTTTCGGCGTCGGGGCGGTTATCGTTCGTATTAGACATACTGGCTCTGGATGCGGTTTTCGCACCCGATATCAGATTGTCGCCCGCAAAAATCAAGGCATTGGCGACGGAAAGCGGCCGGTTACGGCTGGAATCGGACGTATTCGGGTTAACGGGAGGTCAGCCGCCGATGATCTTGCTGACGACCCGGGCAGTGTAATCGACCATCGGGATCACGCGCGCATAGTTCATGCGGGTCGGGCCGATGACGCCAAGGACGCCGACAATGCGGCCCGCGCCGTCCCGGTAGGGTGCAACGATGGTCGAGGAACCCGACAGCGAAAAGAGCTTGTTCTCCGAGCCGATGAAGATGCGCAGCCCCTCGCCTTCCTCCGCCTTGCCAAGAAGATCGATCACCTCGCGCTTGGTTTCGAGGTCGTCAAAGAGAAGGCGGACGCGCTCGAGGTCCTGCATGGCCTTAAGGTCTTCAAGGAGCTTGGCCTGTCCGCGCACGATCAGCTTGCGCTCGGCGGTGTCGCCGCCCGACCAACTCGCGAGGCCGGCGGCGACCACTTTGCGCGTCAGCTCGTCAAGCTCGGCGCGCGCCGAGGCGGCGGCGCTTTCGAGATCCGCCTTCACTTCGGCGAGCGTCTTGCCGCGTATGCGCGCATTGAGAAAATTCGTCGCTTCGACAAGCTGCGACTGCGAGGTGCCCGGCGCGAGCGTTACCAGCCGGTTCTCGACCTGACCGTCGTCGGACACGAGCACCATGAGCGCGCGGCCGGGATCAAGCCCGACGAATTCGATGTGCCGCAGGCGCGGATCGGTCTTGTTTGCGGTGACGACACCCGCTCCGCGTGAGAGGCCGGAGAGCATGGCCGAGGCTTCGTTCAGAACGTTATCGAGACTGTCGGAGCGGGCCGCGGAAACCTGCGCCTCGATCTTGCGGCGCTCTTCGCCGGAGAGATCGCCAAACTCCAGGAGCGCATCGACGTAAAAGCGCAGGCCATACTCGGTCGGCAGCCGCCCCGCGCTCGTATGCGGCGCATAAACAAGGCCGAGAGCTTCGAGGTCGGCCATGACGTTGCGCACGGAGGCCGGCGAAAGCGCGGTCTGCAAAATGCGCGAGACATTGCGTGAGCCAACCGGATCGCCGGTGGCGAGATAGCTTTCGACGATGCGGCGGAAAATCTCGCGCGAGCGCTCGTCCAGTTGCGCGAGACTGACGGACGTGGTGCCGATCGGAACGTCGACGGACAAGGCAAACTCCGGAAACTGCCGTCGCTACTATGTGCATTCGCTCCGGTGATGAGCAAGGGCGGCCTTGCGAGACGGCTAACGGCCTTGCCGCTGCCCTACCCCGCCCGTACAAGAGACGCAGCAACAGGAGATTTCATGCGGCCCAGCCGGCGAGCGAATGACGAGATGCGCGCGGTCAGTTTCGAGCGCGGACTGCTGCGCCATGCGGAAGGCTCCTGTCTCGTCAAATTCGGCGATACGCATGTGCTGGTGTCGGCGACGCTCGAAGAAAAGCTGCCGCCCTGGCTCAAAAACCAGGGACGCGGCTGGGTCACGGCGGAATACGGAATGCTGCCGCGCGCCACGAACGAGCGTACGCGGCGCGAGGCGTCGGCCGGGAAGCAGTCGGGCCGCACACTTGAGATTCAACGACTGATCGGGCGATCGCTCCGCACGGTCACGGACCTGGTCGCGCTCGGTGAACGGCAGATCACGCTCGACTGCGACGTGCTGCAAGCGGACGGCGGCACACGCACGGCCGCGATCACCGGCGCGTGGCTCGCGCTCTACGACTGCATCGCCTGGATGAAGGCGCGCAACATGCTGAAGCAGGATCCGCTGAAGGATCATGTCGCAGCCGTCTCCTGCGGCATCCACAAGAACGAACCGGTGCTCGATCTCGACTATGCGGAGGATTCGGAGGCCGAGACCGACGCCAATTTCGTGATGACCGGCTCGGGCGGCATCGTCGAGATTCAGGGGACGGCCGAGAAGACGCCGTTCTCCGAAGCCGAGCTCGCCGCGCTGATCGCGCTCGCCAAGAAGGGGATCGGGCGCCTCGTTGAATTGCAGAAGCTCGCCGTAACCTGATCATGGCCCGCGGGCTCGAAGGGCGCGTGGTGATCGCGACCCACAACCCCGGCAAGCTCCGGGAAATGCGCGAACTGCTCGCGCCTTACGGCGTCGAGGCCGTTTCGGCCGGCGAGCTTGGACTGCCGGAGCCCGACGAAACAGGCACGAGTTTCGCCGAGAATGCGCGCATCAAATCGGAAGCGGCCGCGCGCGCGACGCAGTTGCCGGCCTTTGCCGACGACTCCGGCCTGACGGTCGAGGCGCTCGGCGGCGATCCGGGCATTCATTCGGCGCGGTGGGCCGCGCCCGACAAGGATTTCGCGCGCGCCATGCGCGTCATTGAGGAGAAGCTCGCACTCAAGGGCGCGACCACGCCTTCCAGCCGACGCGCGGCATTCGTGTCGGCGCTCTCCGTCAGTTGGCCGGATGGGCATGAAGAGCGGTTTATAGGCCGGATCGACGGCACGCTTGTCTGGCCGCCGCGTGGTTCCAACGGCTTCGGCTACGATCCGATGTTTCTGCCCAACGGGCATGACCGTACGTTCGGCGAAATGTCCGCCGGGGAAAAGCACGGCCTGCCGCCGCGTGGGCAAGGATTGTCGCACCGGGCACGCGCGTTCATGGCGCTGGCCGCGGCATGCCTTTCGCGTGCGTAGCTCGAACATCCGCACGTAGACACGGCCGTCGCGCAGCCATTACAGTTCACCGCCAAAAATAAAAGATGGAGGAGCAAATGGATCGCGCAACGAGAGCAATCGTGTTCGCCGCGGCGCTTGCGGCGCTATTCCCGGCCATGAGCGGACCAGGTCACGCGGACGATTTCCCGCGCGGCGGTCAGATCAGCTTTGTGTGCGCGTTCCCGGCCGGAAGCGGCGCGGATATTCAGGTCCGGTATCTCGCGGACAAGATGTCCGCCATCGTCGGCCAGAACATCATCGTCGAGAACAAGCCCGGCGCCGCCGGCAACATCGCCGCGCGCCATGTCGTCGAGTCGCGGCGCGACGGTTACACCGTTTATGTCCATTCGGGCAGCGCGACCGCGGGCAACATGCATTTGCTCAAAAACCCGCCGTTCGACGTGCGGAAGGCGCTGCAACCGGTCTCGACGATCAGCAGGGCGCCGTTCACGCTGGTCGTCGCCGCCAACCATCCTGCGAAGAACGTCCGCGAACTGACGGAAATTCTCAAGAAGAAGGGCGCCGATGCAAATTATGGCGCCGGATCCACCTCGGCGAAGATCATGGGCGAGATCTACAAGGCGCGCATGGGCCTGCAGACGATGCAAGTGACCTACCGCAGCAGTATTGATTCCATGAACGATCTGCTCAGCGGCCGCCTCGACTTCTCCTCCTTCGATGCGGCCTTTGGGTCGTCGCAGGCGCGCGAAGGGCGAATCCGGATTCTCGCGGTCGGCTCCGGCGAGCGCACGAAGGCCATGCCGGACGTCCCGACCATGCGCGAACAGGGCGTCGATATGGGTCACATGGGCTGGTGGGGCGCGTTCGTGGCAAGCGGAACGCCCGAACCGATCGTTCAGAAATGGAATGAGCTGTTCGCCAAAATGCTGAGTCAAAAGGATGTGGTCGAGTTCCATCAAAAGATCGGCGCCGATGTCTTCCATTCGACGCCGAAGGACACGCACAAGCTGCTGGTCGAAACCGTCGACGAATGGGAAGAACTTGTGCGCCTCGCCAACATTCCCAAGATGTAACCGACGAGACGCGATGCGGCCTGCCGAGGCCGCATCGCTGCAATACTCACCGCCCGCAGATCCCTGACATGATACCGCGACCTCTTGGCCGTTCGGGAATCGAGATCGCGCCGCTCGTGCTGGGCGGCAACGTGTTCGGCTGGACGGCGGACGAGAAAACGTCGTTCTACATTCTCGACGCGTTCGCGGCCGAGGGCTTCACCGCCATCGACACGGCAAATGCCTATTCGCGCTGGGTGCCGGGCCATCAGGGCGGCGAATCGGAGAACATCATCGGCAAATGGATGAAGGCGCGCGGCAATCGCGCGAAGCTGCATGTCTTCACCAAAGTCGGCAGCGACATGGGGCAGGGCAAGAAGGACCTGAGCGCACGCCATATCG
This sequence comes from Xanthobacteraceae bacterium, assembly GCA_025929595.1. GTDB lineage: Bacteria > Pseudomonadota > Alphaproteobacteria > Rhizobiales > Xanthobacteraceae > JAUSIF01. Next base: position 27,006 of record JAICQA010000002.1, on the reverse strand, counting down.
CGGAAGCGATCGAAGCTTCGTTGCGTCGGCTGCAAACCGATTACATCGACCTCTATTTCGCGCACTGGCCGGACGACACGGTGACGCAGGAGGAGACGCTCGAAGCATTTTCAAAGCTCGTCGCCGCGGGCAAGGTGCGCGCGATCGGCTGCTCGAACTACGACGAGAAATTGCTGAGCGACGCGCTGAAGGTTTCAACCGCGAACGGCTGGCCGCGCTACGAAGTCATCCAGAACGAGTACAATCTTTACAGCCGCAGCAAGTTTGAGGGCGCGGTGCGCGACATCGTGCTGCGCGAGGGACTGGGCAGCATTCCCTATTACGGCCTCGCTTCGGGCTTCCTCACCGGCAAGTACCGGTCCGGGGCCGACGCGGGCAAAAGCGCGCGCGGCAAGGGCGCGATGAAATATCTCGACGCGAAGGGCAAACGCATTCTCGCCGCCATGGATGATGTGGCGGCGCGGACCGGCGCCGCGCTCTCCGAAATCGCGCTGGCGTGGCTCGCCGCACAGCCCGACGTCACCGCGCCGATCGCGTCAGCGACGTCGGTCCAACAGGTTGAGAGCCTCGGACGCGGGGCCCGGCTATCGCTCTCGGCCAATGACTTGGAAACCCTGACCAAATCGGGCGTTTAAGCGTACGTCACGGCGCTCGCCATACGGGCTTGTTATTTGCCCGCATGGGTGCTCGCCGCGCTCGCCATGCGGGCGGTTCGGTGCCATATCGGCCCCATGAGCGCGGCTGATTCCGCTTTCGGCGTCTATGTGCATTGGCCCTTCTGCCTGGCCAAATGCCCTTATTGTGACTTCAACAGCCATGTGCGGCACGAGGCGCCGGACGAGGCGCGTTTCGCGCGTGCGATTGCGACCGAGCTCGCGCATTTCGCCGAGCGCACGGGACCGCGCGACGCGGTGAGCGTTTTTTTCGGCGGCGGCACGCCGTCGCTCATGAAGCCGGAGACGGTCTCGTCCGTGCTCGAAACCATCGCGAAGCTCTGGACGCTCAAGAATGACGCCGAGATCACGCTCGAGGCAAATCCGACCAGCGTCGAGGCCGAACGTTTCCGCGGCTATCGCGCGGCGGGCGTCAACCGCGTGTCGCTCGGCGTGCAGGCGCTTGACGACGTGTCGCTCAAGGGACTCGGGCGGATGCACACGGCGGAAGAAGCGCTCAAGGCCGTCGGCATCGCGAAGCAGACTTTTCCGCGCGTTTCGTTTGATCTCATTTACGCACGGCCCGGCCAGACGCCGGAAGCGTGGCGCGAGGAATTGAGTTGCGCGCTCGCCGAAGGCATCGAGCATCACTCGCTTTATCAGCTCACCATCGAGGACGGCACGCCGTTCGCCAATCTCTATCGCGCGGGCAAGCTGAAGATTCCGGACAGCGACCTGGCGCGCGCGCTGTGGGACGTGACGCAGGAGACCTGCGAGGCGGCGGGTTTTTCCGCCTATGAGATTTCCAATCACGCGCGGCCGGGCGCGGAAAGCCGACACAATCTCGTTTACTGGCGCTCGGGCGAATATGCCGGCGCGGGGCCGGGCGCTCACGGGCGGCTCAACGTATTCGGCGGCCGGTTTGCGACCGCCACGGAACGTCATCCCGAGCGCTGGCTCGCGCGCGTCGAGGCGGAAGGCCACGGGCTCGTGGAAGACGAACAGCTTGGCGCGATCGAGCGCGCCGACGAATTCCTCGTCATGGGCCTGCGGCTGCGCGAAGGCATTGAGCGCGAACGCTTCCGGCTGCTCGCCGGCCGCGACTTCGACGCGGCGCGTGTTTCGTCGCTTTCGGAGGAAGGGCTGATCGAAAGCACGCCGGAAGGACGGCTACGCGTGACGGCCGCCGGCTTTCCCGTGCTCGACGCGATCGTCGCGGATCTCGCGGCGTAGAAGTTTTCAGCGAGTAAACGCGAGTCGCGCTCAGTTCGACAGCGCGCTGGTCGCGAATGTCGTCGGTGCCGGGCTCACGACGCGCGCCGAGCCACTGTGGATTTCCATGATCGCGAGTCCGCGCTCGCTCGTGCCGTCGCGCTTGAAGCGGAAGACGCCGTCGGTGCCGGCGAAGCCGGACGGATTGGTGAGGATTTCTTCGGAGAACCGGTTCGGTCCCTGCGTCTTCACGAGCGCAGCGACCAGCGAGACGGCATCGTAGGCCAGGCTCGCCGTGCGCGCGGGCTCGGCACCGAAGCGCGCGCGGTAGCGCGTCGCGAAATTGCGGAAGCCCGTTGCGTCGGGCGCCGCGAACCAGGCGCCCTGCAAGTTCGGATCGGAAAACAGTTTCGGATCGTCCCAGAGTCCCGTTCCCATGAATTTCAGGCGGCGCGGCGAGACGCCGTTTGCAACCAGCGCCTGCACGATCTGCGGCGTCACGTCGGCGGCATCGGCGATGAAGACCGCATCTGCGATGCGTGCGGCGCCTGCGACCTTCTTCACCGTTTCGGCGATGCGCGCCGGATCGTTCGGATAATGTTCGAGCGCGACGATGCGGCCGCCGCCGGAGGCAACGACCTGCTTGAACGTTCCTTCGACGACGGTTCCGTACGCATTGTCAGGCAGGAGCGCGATGAAGGAGCGGCGCTTGTTCGCGATCGCGTGGCGCGTGACGCGTTCCACATCGGTCTCGGGCAGGAAGCTCAGCAGATAGACGCCGCGCGCCGCCACATTGGCGTCGGTCGAGAACGCGATCATCGGCACGCCGCGATTGCGCGTCGTCTGGCCCGCAGCGGCAACGGCGTGGCTGAACAGCGGTCCGAGCACGATTTCGGCGCCTTCGGTCAGCGCCTGCTCCGCCGACATCTGGGCGCCATGCGCGTTGCCGCCGTCGTCCTTGACGATCAACTGGATATTGGGATTGCCAAATTCGGCGAGCGCGAGCTCGGCGGCATTGCGCATGGACTGCGCGGCCGCACCCGCGTTGCCCGATGCGCTCAGCGGCAGGATAAGACCGACACGGACGCCCGCCGGATTGCCCATGGGCTGCTGCGCCTGCTGGTGCAGCATCGGGTCCTGCGGCGCGTCCCCGAACACGGAATCAAACTGCGGCCCGCCCGACTGGCCGGCGCAGCCCGCCAGCAGCAGCGCGCAGAACGCAACGATGCTTGCAGCGCGGGCGCCACGAGCGCGAGCGAGCCCGCCTGCGGGCGAATACGCAACCGATACCATCCAATCCCCTCGAACCGGCCCGGCCGCGAGCCTGTTGGCCCTTGGCCATCTTCGAACGCGGTGGGCCGAGACATCCCCATGTCCCGGACCGTGTCCGGCGGCGAGCAGGTACCCCACTGCCCGGACTGTGCGGCAGCAACATGCCCATGTCAAAGTTACTACTGCGTTTTTCGGGCTGTTTTCCCTGTATTCACGGGCACTTGGCAGCGTTAGACTCCCGCAATTCACACCGGGCGGCCACCGTTCATGCAGCAAGGGCGCGATTCATCGGCAGGGACGGGCCGGACGCCGACGCTCGTGATCGAGCCTGTGAAGCTCGCGCCCGGGCTCTATGTAACGGCGACGCCGATCGGGAACCTTGCCGACGTGACGCTGCGCGCGCTCTCGGTGCTCGCGAGCGCCGATCTGGTGCTGTGCGAGGACACGCGGGTCACGCGGCGGCTCCTCGACCGCTACGGCCTGCGGCCGCAGCTCCTCGCCTATCACGAACACAATGCGGCAAACGTCCGTCCGCGCGTGCTCGCGAAGCTCGGCGACGGCGCAACGGTCGCGCTCGTCTCGGACGCAGGCACGCCGCTCGTCTCGGACCCCGGCTACAAACTCGTCGAGGCCGCGCTTGCAGCGGGGCACAAAGTTTTTCCGGTGCCGGGCGCATCTGCGGCGCTCGCGGCACTCGTTGCCGCCGGGCTTCCCACCGATCGTTTTTTCTTCGAAGGTTTTCTCCCCGCGAAAAGCGGACAGCGGAAAACGCGCATCGGCGAACTCGCGGCGATCCCGGCGACGCTCGTGCTCTATGAGACCGGCCCTCGTCTTAGCGCGAGTCTTGCCGATCTCGCGGACGGACTTGGCGGCCGCGCGGGCGCCGTCTGCCGCGAACTGACCAAAGCATTCGAGGAAGTGCGGCGCGGCACGCTCGTGGCGCTCGCCGGGCATTATGCAATGGCAGGCGAGCCGAAGGGCGAGATCGTCGTTGTGATCGCACCGCCGAATGAGACGGACGCAGCGATCAGCGCCGACGCGCTCGACGGCCAGCTCAAGGCCGCCCTCCGGAGCATGTCGGTGAAGGATGCAGCCGACGCTGTCGCCACCGCCACCGGAGTGAAGCGCCGCGCCGTCTATCAACGCGCGCTCGACCTCGCCGGCCAACAGGGGAAGAGGAAGTGAGCGATCCGCGCCGGAGTGCCGCCTTCAGGCTCGGCGTCTCGGCCGAGGGACGCGCAGCCCTTCTCCTCAACGCGAAAGGCTACCGGGAGTTGGCGCGGCGCTGGAAAAGCCCGCTCGGCGAGGTCGATCTCGTCATGCGGCGGGGTAAGACCATCGTGTTCGTCGAGGTGAAGGCGCGCGCACGGCTCGACGACGCGGCCTTTGCCGTGCTGCCGCGTCAGCAAAGGCGCATTGCGGGTGCCGCGGAAGCGTGGCTTGCGGCGCACCCCGAACATGCGGGATATGACATCCGTTTCGACGCGGTGCTGATTGCGCCGCGGCGGCTGCCGCAACACATTGAAGCGGCGTTCGAGTCCGAAAGCTGAGGAGGATCGCTTGGCCCTGAATGTCGCCGTGCAGATGGACCCGATCGAGCGCATCAAGATCGCGGGCGACTCGACCTTCGCGGTGCTCCTGGAAGCGCAGGCGCGCGGGCACAAGCTCTCTTATTTCACGCCCGACCGGCTCTCGATGCTCGACGGCAAGGTCGTCGCGAACGCGCAGACGCTTTCGGTGAAAGATAGCCAAGGCGAACATTTCACGCTCGGCGAACTGAAAAACACCGAAGTGTCGAGCTTCGACGTGGTGCTGCTGCGCCAGGACCCGCCGTTCGATCTCGCCTACATCACGACGACGCATTTGCTCGAGCGCGTGCATCCGAAGACGATGGTGGTGAACGACCCGGCCTCGGTGCGGAATGCGCCGGAAAAAATGTTCGTGACGGAATTCGTCGACCTGATGCCGCCGACATTGCTGTCGCGTGACCTCGACGCAATCAAGGCCTTCCGCGCCAGGCACGGCGACATCGTGATGAAGCCGCTCTACGGCAAGGGCGGCGAAGGCGTCTTTTTGCTGCGCAAGGACGATCTCAATTTCGGATCGCTGTTCGATCTCTTCACGTCGCTGTTCCGCGAGCAATGGGTGATCCAGAAATTCCTGCCCGAGGTGAAGCAGGGCGACAAGCGCATCATTCTCGTCGAGGGCGAATTCGCGGGCGCGGTCAACCGCGTGCCGGCGGAAGGGGATTTGCGCTCGAACATGGTGCGGGGCGGCTCGCCCAAGGCGACCGACCTCTCGAAGCGCGAACAGGAAATCTGCAAACGCATCGGTCCGGCGCTCCGGGAACGCGGACTCTTGTTCGTCGGCATCGACGTGATCGACGGCTTCCTCACCGAGATCAACGTGACGTCGCCCACCGGCGTGCGCGCGATCCGGAATGTCGGCGGGCCGGATGTAGCGGCGATGATCTGGGACGCAATCGAGGCGAAGCGGCGCTAAGTATTTCCGCTCATTCCCGCGCAAGCGGGAATCCAGAACCTTAGGACGCCTCGCTTGTTGCTCTGGGTCCCCGCCTTCGCGGGGACGAGCGGCTTATCAACCCGTCACTCCACAACCCGCACCTTGTCTTTCTCGCAATCGAAGCCGTGCGCAAACGTGTCGGCCATCTCGCGGGCGCGAACATTTGCGTCCGTCCGCCGGCCGTTGACGGTCGCGGCAATGCAGGACGAGCGCTTCCCGTTCAGCCGGTAGATGACGAGCTCCGGCGCGCAGGGGCCGCCGACCCCGCCGCAAAGCTGGTAACGGATGATGGCGGCATAGGGTACGACCCGGCCATTCTCCGCCGGCCCGCGCCATTCGATGACATTGCCGGCCACCGCGAAGGTAAAGCGCTTGTCGAATTCGCCGCCGACCGCGCCCTCGGTTCCGAAGCTCACCGACGAACTGTCCGGCTCGTTGACCCAAGTCACCGGGATGCCGGTATGGCCCTCGCAGCGGCGCTCCATGATCGGATCGTCGTCACTCAGTTTGTGGCAACGCTCGTAGTCATGCCGGCTATAAGCGCTTTCGATGGAACCCGCGGCGGCCCCAAAACAACCGCACAGCAGCAGGATGAGCGCGGGGACGGACCGACGGGCCATGAGAACGCGCCTGTGCATGGCGGGCGAAAAATTGCGCATCGGTAATCCGCTTTTCAACGGCGAAGCCATTATAGTCGCCCGGGGGTCCGGTTCGAACCGGAGGGGGACAGGGGCGTGGCGTACGGCAATGTGATCCTGCTGCTTGGGGAAGCAGCGCTTTATTTTTGCGTGATGGCGGGTCTGTTCCGCCTGCGGCGCCAGTTCGGGCTCGGCGTCTTCGTCTGCGCGCTCGGCAGCCTGCATTTCCTCGAGACCTATCTGGCCGCCATATTCTACATGCAGGCGCCGTTCGGCACGGCGCTCTCGCCCGGCTCGATCGTCCTGTTCTCGGGCAAGCTCGTGATGCTGCTGCTGCTCTATATCCGCGAGGACGCGGAGGCGGTGCGGCAGCCGATCTACGGACTCCTGTTCGGCAATTTCCTGATCGTCGCGCTGATCTGGGTCATGCGCCACCACGACATCGTGTCGCCGGCGCCGGAGCAGATACCCGATTTCCCGTTCCTCGACCAAATGGGCGGGCTGATGATCTTCGGCACGCTGCTGCTGTTCGTGGACAGCATCCTGCTCATTCTTCTGTACGAGCGATCGGCCTCGTGGCTTGGGCGCAACGTGACGGCGCGCATCGCGCTGAGCGCCGCCGTGGTGCTGAGCTTCGACCAGGTCGGATTCTTCCTCGCGCTTTACTACTTCGCCGACGTCCCGGTCGCCGTGCTGTATGGCGGATGGATCGGCAAAATGGTGGCGGCAGCGGTGTTCGCCGGCATGACCGGGGCGTATCTGCGCTGGTTCGAGGCCGAAGGCGGCAAGCTCGAAATCCGTCCGCGGCTCGCCGACGTGTTCGACGCCCTCACCTACCGCGAGCGCTATCAGGAATTGCTCGAACAGACCGGTCGTGATGGCCTCACCGGGCTTTACGACCGCGGGCGGCTGGAGCGGCAGGGGCCGATGCGCGTCGCCGACATGATCGCGGCGGGACGCTCGATCAGCCTGATCCTTGTGGACATCGACGGCTTCAAGGCCACGAACGACCGTCACGGCCATTCGACCGGCGACCAGGTGCTGAAACTCGTCGGCCAGAAGCTCACCGAGACCATGCGCAGTTCCGACAATATCTACCGCTATGGCGGCGACGAGTTCGTCATCCTTGCCGACGGCATGAATCACGACACGGCGCTCGCGGTCGCGGAGCGGCTCCGGCGCGCGATCGAATCGCATTCGGCGGCGGAAAAACTTCCGGTGACCATCAGCGCCGGAGTCGCCACCTGCCCCTATGACGGCGAAAACCTGTCGTCACTGTTCGCGAGCGCCGATACGCGGCTCTATGACGCGAAATTCGCCGGCCGAAACCGGGTGGTTGGACGCAGGGGCGCACAAAGCGGCGACACCACGGCGCAGAGCACGCGCTCCGTTCCGGGTATCGCCTGACGTGTGCTTGTGGCGCTGCGGCGAGGCGCTATGGTCGCGCCATGAACATCCGCGCCGTCGCTTTCGCCGTTCTCAGCCTTACTCTCACGTCACAACAGGCGCTTGCGCTCGGCGAATGCAGGTTCAAGCCGTCGCCGCCGACGACGTTGCCTGCGGGCGACCGGTTTGGCCTGTGTCGATTCGATCTCGCGACGTTGAGCTACGCCGGCGCCGGGGCCGAGCAGGCACGCTGCCTGCTCAACCCGGTGCGGCCGGTCGGGCGGCTAGGGGCGCCGCTTGGCGAGTTGCCGCGCGTGCTCGCGGAGCGGGCAGGACGCACGACCGGCCTGCCCGATCGCGCGACGCTGCAAGCGTGGCTGACTGCGCGCGGACTGGGCGACTCGCTTGGTTCGTCGCTCGCGCATCCGGTCTCGTTTGCGCGCGACAACGATCGCAAATCGCGACCTGCGACATACTTCGTCATCCACGACACGAGCACCCCGAACTACGGCAGCCTGCCATGGCCGAAGAACATCGATAACGACGCCAAGGTCAACAATCTCAACCGCTACCGCTGCTCGAACGAGATCGAGCGCGCGCATGTCTTCATCAACCGCGGCGGCGCGATGCTGCTCGCGCACGATTTCTCGGTGCCGTGGCGCGCGACCAAATTCGAGATGGCGACGAATTTCGACGGCGCCTTGAAGGGACTGTTCCTGCATGTCGAGCTGGTGCAGCCACGCCGGCGCGATCCGAAATTCGGTCGCGGCAACGATTTTCTCGCGCCGGAGCCGGGCTTCAGCGGCGCACAATATGACGCGCTCGCGGTCGCCTTTACGGTGGCGAGCGTGCGCGCGGGCGCATGGCTGATCCCCGCCTTCCATTCGGTCATCGACGAGGGCATCCGGAACAAGCACGACGACCCGCAGAATTTCGAACTCGCGGCATTTGCGGGAAGCCTGCGGCGGCTGCTCGCCGAGCTTGGTATCCCGGATAACTAAAAGTCCCCGCTTTGTTCTCTTATTGTTCTTGATGATTGGAACCGGCTCGGCTAAGTTTGCGCCCCGGGGAAAAACGCATGGTCCAGCACGTCGCCACCGTTGCATTCGAGGGGGTAGAGGCGCGGCCCGTGGACGTGCAGGTGCAGATCGCGCCGGGCCTTCCCGCCTTCAATCTCGTCGGTCTCGCCGACAAGGCGGTCTCGGAGGCGCGCGACCGCGTACGTGCGGCACTGATCGCCTCGGGTCTGGCCCTCCCTGCCAAGCGCATCACCATCAATCTCGCGCCGGCGGACCTTCCCAAGGAGGGCAGCCACTATGACCTTCCGATCGCGCTCGGTCTCATGGCGGCGATCGGCGCGATCCCCGCCGATGCCCTGGCGGGCTTCACGGTGGTGGGCGAGCTCGGGCTTGACGGATCGCTCGCGCCGGTCGCGGGCGTCCTGCCGGCGGCGGTCGCCGCGAACGCGCTCGGGCACGGCCTGGTCTGTCCCAAAGCCTGCGGCGCGGAAGCAGCCTGGGCAAGTCCGGACATGGAGATTCTCGCGCCCGGTTCGCTCATCCAGCTCGCCAATCACCTGCGCGGCGTGCAGGTGCTGTCGCGGCCGGAGCCGAAGATCCAGACACTTGCCGACAACACGCTCGACCTCTCCGACATCAAAGGACAAGAATCGGCCAAGCGCGCGCTCGAGATCGCGGCGGCCGGCGGGCATAACCTCCTGCTCGTGGGGCCGCCGGGTGCTGGCAAGTCGATGCTCGCCGCGCGCCTGCCCTCGATCCTGCCGCCGCTTTCGCCCGCGGAGTTGCTTGAAGTCTCCATGATCGCCTCGGTCGCGGGCGCGATCGAAGGCGGCGCACTCACCGCGCGGCGGCCGTTCCGCCAGCCGCATCACTCGGCGAGCATGGCGGCCATGGTCGGCGGCGGACTGCGCGCCAGGCCGGGCGAAGTTTCGCTGGCGCATCTGGGGGTCCTCTTCCTCGACGAGTTTCCCGAATTCCAGCCGCAGGTGCTCGATTCGCTGCGGCAGCCGATCGAGGCCGGCGAAGTGGCGATCGCGCGCGCCAACCACCGCATCACCTATCCGGCGCGTTTTCAGCTGATCGCGGCCATGAACCCGTGCCGCTGCGGGCGCGCCTACGATCCCGGCTTCGCCTGCAAACGCGGGCCGAATCTGCGCTGCGCGGCGGACTACCAGGCACGGCTTTCGGGCCCGTTGCTCGACCGCATCGACCTGCATATCGAGGTGGCGGCGGTATCGGCGGCCGATCTCGTGCTGCCGCCGCCGTCGGAGGGGAGCCGCGAGGTCGCCGCGCGCATCAAGGCGGCACGCGAGGTGCAGGCCGCGCGCTTCGAGGCGTTCGGCGAAGCGAAGCTCCGGGTCAACGCCGAGGCGCAGGGGAAGCTCATTGAGGAGATCGCGACCCCCGACGCGGCCGGGCTCAAGCTCCTGCGCGACGCCGCCGACGCCATGCGCCTCTCCGCCCGCGGCTACCATCGCGTGCTGAAGGTGGCGCGCACCATCGCCGACCTCGACGGCGCCGAGACCATCGGCCGGCCGCATCTGGCCGAGGCGCTCGCCTACCGGGCGCTCAACGACCGCATGGCCGCGGCGGCCTAGTTCCGTCCTTCCGGCGAACATTCGGGCCGCGGGTCCCTGCCGGCCGGTTTCCGCGAATCAAATTTTGTGATTCTCCTGTCCGTGACGGTATTCGAGGACAGGGTCGCCGATACGGCAATGCCGAGAGAGCATCTCAATCTTCACGGCCTGAATTTCCTGATCGCGGACTCGAATTCCTATTTCTGCATGATCTGCCAGAGCATCCTGCGCAGCTTCGGCGCGACGAAGATCTATGAAGCACGCAGTGCGATGGACGTGAACCGTACGCTGGTGGAGCAGCGTATCGACTTCCTGCTGTGCGACTCCAACCTGCCGCCTGAGGGCGGGCTGAGGCTGACGCACGAAATCCGCGGGAGCGTGAGCAGCGAGTACCGCACCATCCCGATCCTCATCCTCACGAGCGACACACGCATCAACACGATCAACGCCGCGCGGGACGCGGGCGCGAACATGGTGGTGGCGAAGCCCGTCTCGGTGTCGAGTCTCTATAACCGGCTTGCCTGGGTGGCCTTCCATCCGCGCAGCTTCGTCGATGCGCCGACTTACTTCGGGCCTGACCGGCGCTTCAAGATCGAGGGCTATCCGACCGGCGTCGGCAGGCGCAAAGGGGACAACGATGAGAGCGTCGTTGAAGAGGGCGGCCAGGCCATGGGCCAGGACGACATCGACTCGCTCCTCAATCTCGCGCGCAAGGGCTAGTCATGACGAATGCCGGTGACGGCACCATTATTCCCGTCTCGACCCGTTTTCATTCGCTGGTGACGCGGCCCGGCGGCGTTTCCCGCGAACAGGCCATCCAATCGGCGGAAGCGCATCTCGGCACGATGCAGCCGCAATTCGCCGACTGGCTCGACCGCCAGCTTGAACTGCTGATCTCGGCGATTCCGTCCGGACAGACGGAAGCAACCAGCGAAGACAAGTGGCTCGCGGCGGCGCATGTTCACTGCCGCGCGATGCGCGACGTCGGCGCGACCATGGGCTTTGAGCTGCTGACCTTCGCGGCCAACAATCTCTGCGACATCATCGACATCGTGCAGGCCGGCGTCGATTGCCCGTTCGACGCGATCGAAAACCAGGTCAACGCGCTTTTGCTGGCGCGGAAGGAAGTCGCGCGCGCGTCGCTGACCGACGCGCGGCGAACCTAGAACTCCGCTTCGCCGCCGGGCGCGGGATCGATCTCGTTGCTGCGATCGCGCTGCAAATGATTGAGCAGCCGCTGCTTGAGGTCGGAGACGGCGATGGTGGCGATCGCCTCGGCCTCGCCGCGCGCGTGGCCGCTGCCGTCGGCCAGGGGGTCGCCGAGCGCGCCCGAGTAACGGGACAGAACGTCGGCGACGGCCACGAATTCCTGCTGCAACCGGTCGAAGGCCTGCAACGTGACGATGAGCTCGCGGTCGGCCAGGTCGGCGCGCGACATCACCGCATCGGATACGCCGCTGCTGATCGCCTCGAAGCGCTGCACGGTCTCGCGCAGAAGCCCGGCCACGCCGGCGATGAAGACGCCGGGATTGCCTTCGCTGGAGAAGGCGGGCTGCAGGCTTGCGGATTCTTCCTCAGGCAATCTCGACGCGGCACTCGTACTCGTCACGCAAGCTTCCCCATGACCTGTTCGATTTTTTCCCTTAGCACGGCATTCGTGAAAGGTTTGACCACGTAATTGTTTACACCTGTCTGCGCGGCCTTAACCACAAGGTCACGATCGCCGCGGCCAGTAAGAAGGATAAACGGAAGTTTGCGCACGGTCTGATGACCGCGCACCGCACGAAGCAGGGCAAGGCCGTCCATCTCCGGCATGTTGTAATCCGAGATGATCAGGTTGACCGGCTGGGTCGTCGCCTTTTCAAACGCGTCCTTGCCGTTCTCCGATTCCAGAATGTGCCGGACGCCGATCTCTTCCAGCGCCAGGCGGATCACCTGCCTGACGCTGTTTTGATCGTCGACGACCAGGACCTTGAGTGCTGCTGCATGGGGCATTTCCCATACCTCCTTCTAACTGCCGTTCTTCACGTTTCGCGCCGGAGTGGCGCCATGTCCGTGCTTACGCCGCGACCATTTTTGCCTCCGGGCGGGGCGCGGGCGCGTCCCGGCCATCGCCCGCCATATTCGCGAGCTTGTCCACGTCGACGATGAAGGCGACGCGGCCATTGCCGAGGATGGTCGCTCCGGCAATGCCGGGGACAATCCCGTAATTCTCCTCGATGCTCTTGATCACGACCTGCTGATGGCCGCGCAACTCGTCCACGACGACGCCGAGGCGCGCGCCTTCGCTCGCTTCGACGATGACGACGACGCTGTCGGAAATTTCCTTACGCGCTCCGCCGACGCCAAACAGATCGCCCATATGCAGCAACGGTACGATGGCGCCGCGAAGCTGCAACGTGCCGAGCGTGCCGAGCAGGCTGCGCACGTCGGAACGCGACGGGCGCAGACATTCGACGATGGCAGAGATCGGAATCACATAGTTGTCGCGGCCAATCTCGACGACCATGCCGTCCATGACAGCGAGCGTCAGCGGCAGCGAGAGCTGCATGGTGAGGCCGCGGCCGGGCTCGGATTTGAGCGAGATGCGCCCGCCGATGTCGAGGATGTTGCGGCGGACCACGTCCATGCCGACGCCGCGGCCCGAAATATCGGAGATCGCTTCGGCGGTGGAGAAGCCCGGCATGAAGATCAGGTTGCTGATCTCGTCCTCGGACAGCGAGGCACTCGGATCGATCAGGCCGCGTTCGCGCGCCTTTTTCAGCACGCGCTCGTTGTTGATGCCGGCACCGTCGTCCTTCACTTCGATTACAATGCGGCCGCCGCGATGGCTCGCGGAAAGACGGATCGTGCCGGTTTCGCTTTTTCCCGCCGCGACGCGGTCGGCCGGCGATTCGATGCCGTGATCGACGGAATTGCGGATGACATGGGTGAGCGGATCGCTCAGGCGCTCTATGATCGTCTTGTCGATCTCGGTGTTCTCGCCCGACATTTCGAGACGCACGTTTTTGCCGGTCTTCGTGGACAGCTCGCGCACGAGGCGCGGCATGCGCTGGAACACGGTCTTCACCGGCTGCGCGCGCATGGACATGACGCTGTCCTTGAGCTCACGGGTGTGATGGATGACCTCCTCGAGCGACTGCGAGATGCGCCCGGCCACGTCTTCCGGCAGGTCGCGCACTACCTGGCCGAGCATGGCCTGCGCGATCACCAGCTCGCCGACCATGTTGACGACCCGGTCGATCTTTTCGAGGTCGACGCGCGTCGTCATGCCGGCGGTGGACTTGGCGGCGGGCTTGCCCGCTTCCCTGGATTCGGCCGCTTCCGGCGCGCGCGCCGGCATGGGCATCGGTGCGGGCGCCGCCATCTGCGGCGCCAACTCGGGCGCGGCAGCAATGGGAAGCTCGATCGGCGAAATCTCCATCGCCGTGTCAACCGGCTGGTCTTCGACGATCTTCAATTCGCAGTCGGCGACGACGAACTCAAAGACCTGATCAATCTCCTGGCGACCATGGGCGGTATGAAGGACCGCCGTCCAGCTCACATAGGCGTTGTCGGGCTGGATCTGGGCGAGCGGCGGCAGCGCCGACGTGTCGGCCGTCAGTTCGAGCCGCCCGAGCTTGCCGAGCTCGCGCAGGATATAGAGCGGCTCGTTCGCCTTCTTGAGCAGTTCGGCGGTCGGCCTGAATGAAATACGGAAGGTGCGCTCGCCGGGCGCGGCGCCCAGGTCGCCCATGTCGTCGAAGCCATCGGCAGCTACCGGCACAAAATCGTCGCCTGCGGCGACCGGCATGAAGTCGATGCCGTCGAAGTCGCCGGCGGCACCGCCGCCGCCCTCCTCGATCCCAGCCAGCTTGTCGAGCGCCTGGCGGCACTCGTCCTCGAACCCGGGCGGCACTTCCTCGCCCGCACGCGCCATGCCGACGAGATCGGCAAGGATGTCGCCCGCGTGCAGCAGGACGGACATCACTTCGTCGCTGGTGGCGAGCTTCTCGTGCCGCACGTCATCGAGCACGGTCTCGAACACATGCGCGAAACCGACCAGACGCTCGAAGCCGAAGATTCCGGCGCCGCCTTTCACCGAATGGGCCGCGCGGAAAACCGCGTGCACCGTATCCTCGGTGCCGCGGCCTTCGCGCATTTCGGTCAGACCGTTCTCGATCTCCTGCAGCAATTCGCCGCATTCGTCGAAGAAGGTGTTCTTCAGTTCGTCAATTTTCGACATAACAACAACTTTGGTTCGACGGCGTTACGGACAGACCTTGCGGATCGTGGCGACGAGTTGGTCGGGGTCGAACGGCTTGACCATCCAGCCCGTGGCGCCGGCGTCGCGCGCCAAGTTGCGCTTCTCGGTGTCACTTTCGGTGGTGAGCACGAGAATCGGCGTGCCCTTGTGCACCGGATTGGCGCGCAGGTTCCGGATCACGCCGTAGCCGTCCATCTTCGGCATGTTGATGTCGGTGATGACGACGTCGACCTTGCGGTCGCCCAGAACTTCAATGCCGTCCTCCCCGTCGACCGCCTGCAGCACGTCGTAGCCGGCGTCGCTCAGGGTCAGCATGAGCATGTCACGCATGGTCTTCGAATCGTCGATGGTGAGAATTCGCTTTGCCATGTCCGTGGTATCCATCTCGGTTAGAGGCGCTTCGGCTGCGCTTTCGCTGACGGTTTCTGAAATCGGTTCTTCCGCGGCGGCTTCTACAGTCGGTTCTTCAGGCGTTTTCACGGGCGGCGGGTGCGGCGCGTTCAGGCCGGCGCCGTCTTCCCAGGAGAGCCCCAGGTCGGCGAAGGCGCTCAGGAACGCCGGTGTCGGGCCGGCGACGGTCAATCTGCTATCGGCGCGCTTCGCGGCCAGAATGATCTGTACGCATGGCAGCGTGAGCGTCTCGACCGCCGAGGCATCGAGGCAAACCGGCTCTTCCGATTCGCTCGCCTGCAACATGGTGGCGAGAAAGCCCTCGGCCGCCGATAGATCGAGCATGGCCGGCAGCACGATGGCCGCTCCCGTTCCCCCTGTCGTCATTTCATCCCCCTCATGCGTGCGCCGTCGCCTTGGCATCGATGCCACAGGCATCGAGGATGGCGTCGGCCATTTCATTCAACGGAAACTGGCGCATCACGGCGCCGCGTTCGAAGGCGACGCGCGGCATGCCGTAAACGAGCGACGTCGCTTCGTCCTGGCCGAGCGTGATCGCCTGCGCGTTGCGCAGCTCGAGCATTCCTTCGGCGCCGTCCTTGCCCATGCCTGTCAGGATCACGCCAATGGTGCGCGGGCCGGCGAGACGCGCGGCCGAACGGAACAACACGTCGACGGACGGACGATGGCCCGACACCGGCGGATCGTCCGTGAGGCGGCAGGCGAAATGCGTCCCGTCGCGTACGAGTTCAAGATGCCGCTGACCCGGCGCGATATAGGCGGCGCCCGGCTCGATCCGCTGGCCATGCGCGGCCTCGAAAACCCGCATCGGGCATTCGCGGTCGAGACGGCGGGCGAAGGCCGCCGTAAAGCGCTCCGGCATATGCTGCGTAATCAGGACCGGCGGGCCATCGGCGATGAAATCCATCAGGAGCGCCTTCAACGCCTCCACGCCGCCGGTCGAGGCGCCGATGACGACGAGCTTGGCGGACGGGTCGACGACACGATTGCGTGCCGGCTGCCGTCGCTCGGGCGCCGGACGAATCGCCTTTACGCGCGTACGCGCGGCGATCTTGACCTTGGCGCAGATCTCGGCGGAGAGCGCTTCCATCGCGTGGGTGATGTCCGCCACGGGCTTGGCCACGAAATCGACCGCGCCGATCTCGAGCGCTTCGAGCGTGATGTCGGCGCCCGCCTGCGTGAGCGAGGAGACCATGACCACCGGCGTCGGCCGCAGCGACATGATCTTGCGCAGAAAGGTCACGCCGTCCATGCGCGGCATTTCGACGTCGAGCGTGATCACGTCCGGATTGAGCGCCTTTATTTTGTCGCGCGCGTCGAACGGATCGGATGCCGTGCCGACCACCTCGATCTCGCGGTCGTCGGAAAGCACCGCCGCCAGCAGCTTCCGCATGAGCGCGGAGTCGTCGACGATGAGAACCCTGACCGGCTTTGCGTGGGTCATTTGTTGTCCCCGAACAACTGGATGTCGCCCGCCGTCTGCTTCTTCCCGAGGCTGTCGGCAAACTCGAGCTCGTTGCGGGCGATGATGTCGCGATCGCCGCCGCCGAGAAATTTGCGCGTGACACGGCCGCTGGCCGGCGAATACTGGATGCGGCGCGGATACTGGCCGCCGAGATCGTTGGCCGCGCAGTACAGGCCTTCGTTCTTGAGAAAGCTCATGACGAATTCGGCGTTCTTCGAGCCGATGGCGCTGTTGCTGTCGATGACGTTGCCGCCGCCGAAAACCTTGATCTCCATGACGTCGCGCGAGCAGCCGCGTTTCAGAAGCTCGTTGATGAGCTTCTCCATGGCGAAGTTGCCGTAGCGCATCGAGTGCAACTCGTCGCCCCAGCCGCCCGCCTTGCCGGTCGGGAGCATGAAATGATTCATGCCGCCGATGCCGGTGCGCGGATCGCGGATGCAGGCCGAGACGCAGGAGCCGAGGACGGTGACGAGGAGCTCTTCGTTGCTCGGCGTGACGTAGCACTCGCCGGGCAGAACCTTGACGACCCAGGCGCCGCTGACCGCATCGAAAAAGCGGCGGCGGCCCGTAAACAGACTGTCACCGGCGCCGGCGGGCGCCGTGCGCGGTTGTGCGGCGGTTGCGGAGGTCACGGCTCCCTCCGGTAGATCGTGCGGCCGACCAGTTCGAGACCGGGGTGGGCGCCGATCAGCGATTCGGAGTGGCCGATATAGAGCCAGCCGCCCGGACGGATGAGCTTTGTGAAGCGCTCGACCAGCGACTTTTTGGTCGGGGCGTCGAAATAGATCATGACGTTGCGGCAGAAGATCGCGTCGAACGGCCCTTTCACCGGCCAGCTTTGCATCAGGTTGAGCTGGCGAAAGGTGATGAGCGAGCGCAGCGCTTCGCCCATCTGGAGCTTGCCCAACTGGCGGTCGCCCTTGCGCTCGATGTCGGCGTGAAACTCAGCGGGGATTTCCTGCAACGCGCTCGCCGAATACTCGCCGCGCGCGCCCTTGCTCAATACTTCCGTGTCGATGTCGGTCGCAAGCATACGCACGTCGTGGCGCGCGATGCCGGGAATTTCCTTCTTGAGCACCATCGCGATCGTGTAGGGTTCTTCGCCGGTCGAGCAGCCGGCGGACCAGACACGCATGCGCCCGCGGCCGCTTGCGCCGTGCGCGCGCGCGAAATTCGCAGCGACGCTCGTGCGGAAATGCGTGAAGTGATGCGCTTCGCGGAAGAAGCGCGTGTGATTGGTCGACACGGAATTGATGAAGCGCTCTTTTTCGCCGCCGCCCTGCGGGCCTTCCAGAAACTCGTGATATTCGCGAAAGGTGCGCAGGCCGAGCGCGCGCAAGCGGCGCGACAAACGGTTGTAAACGAGATCGCGCTTGCTCTCTGAGAGCGCAATGCCCGTGTGCTGATAGGCATACTCCGCGAGGTTACGGAAATCGGCGTCCGAGAACGGGAATTCCCGTTTCGGGTCGATCTCGGCAATCGCTATGGCGGAGTCGGAGCGGGGCGACATCTCAGAATTCTTTCCACTCCGGATCGTCCTTGAACGCAGTCGCAACGGCCGCCTGCATGCGCGCGACAGGCCCGCGGCTGATAGCTTTGGCGACCGGACGGCGCGGCGCCTCGGCCGCCTTGATTTTGATTGCGGAGGTCGCTGTTGCGCTTCTTGCGGCTTGGGCAGGCTCGGGATGCGAAGCCGCGCCAACCTTGAAGCGGCTCACCTGCCCGTCCATCGACGCGGCCTGCTCCTCGAGCGACTTGGCCGACGCGGCATTCTCCTCCACGAGCGCGGAGTTCTGCTGCGTGACCTCGTCCATTTGCGTGAGTGCGGTGTTGATCTGGTCGATGCCGGTCGACTGCTCGGCGCTCGCGGACGCGATTTCGGTGACGATGCCCGCGACCTTTTCGATCGAGCGGACGATGTCGGTGAGCGCCGTGCCGGCGCGGTTCACGAGCTCAACGCCCTCCTGCACCTGCCCGGAACTGCTGTTGATCAGGTCCTTGATGTCCTTCGCCGCCTGCGAAGAACGCTGCGCCAGGCTGCGGACTTCGGCCGCGACCACCGCAAAGCCGCGCCCGGCCTCGCCGGCCCGGGCCGCTTCGACCGCGGCGTTGAGCGCGAGCAAATTGGTCTGGAAGGCAATCTCGTCGATGACGCCGATGATGTCGGCGATCTTCTTGGACGATTCCTCGATGCGGGCCATGGACGCGACGGCCTCGCCGACGATCTCGCCGCCCTGATCGGCCACGCGGCGCGTGTCGACCGCGAACTGGTTGGCCTGCTGGGCGTTCTCGGCGTTCCTCTTCACCGTCGCCGCCATCTGTTCCATCGAAGCGGACGTCTCCTCGAGGCTGGCGGCCTGTTCCTCGGTTCGCTGCGAGAGGTCGGTGGTGCTCGATGAAATCTCCGACGCGGTGTTCGTCACCTCGCGAGTCGCGAGCACAATCGAGCCGATCGTTTCCTGCAGCGCCTCGACGGTCGCGTTGAAGTCGTCCTTGATCTGCTGATAGTCACCGGTGAAGCCGTCCGACAAACGGACCGTGAGGTCGCCCTCCGATACCTTGCGCAGCCCGTCGGCCAGTGCGCGTACCGCCTGCGACTGCTCGCCGGCGGCGCGTGCCGCCGTATCGGCATTGCGTCTGCGTTCGTGGTCGGTCGCCTCGCGCTGCTGCTCCGATTCCGCTTCGAGCCGTTGCTTTTCGACGGCGGCATCGCGGAATACGAGGACGGCGCGTGACATTTCCCCGATTTCGTCGCCGCGTTCGGCGCCGGTGATTTCGATGTCGTTCCTGCGGTCGGCGAGCTGCAACATGCTGTTCGAGAGCGCGCGAATGGGATTGGTCACGCTGCGCGCCGTGACGAAGGTGATGCCGAGCAGAACCAGACCGATCGCAACCGCGCCGGCGACGATCCAGTTGCTGAGCGTGGCGCCGGCGGCGAGCTGTGAATCGATCACCGAAGCGACTTCCAGCACGCCGCGCACGTCGCCAAGCTTCCAGTCCTTTTTGGGCGAGGCGGATGCGGAATTGTGACACGTGACGCAGGCCTGGGCCGCCATCGTGTCGGCGACGGCTACACGCACGACATGGCGTCCGTCGCGGATTTCGTTGCGTGAGAAGGGCTGCGTCGGATCTTTCACGAGCGCCGCCCAAGCCGCCTGCTGAAAGTCGTCGAGCTTGCGGGAGGCGCGGTTCGGGAAGGGGTAGGCGCTGTAGAGATTGACCGTCGTGTCCTGTTTGGCGAGCAGCGTGCTGAGATCGTGAATCATGGTGGCGGGCAGCGGCACCGCCTTCGGGTCGGCGCGGTGGTCGGAGGAGGCTTTGAGTGCACCGTCCTTCGTGACCTTGCCCACTACATTCTCGGTGTAATAGGCGCGGATCTGCTTGAATTGCTCCGCCGTCTGCTGGCCCGCAAGAATGGCTTCGCCGGTCGCGTTGTCACGGACGACACCCGGCACAACAAACCAGACGGCGAGGATCGCGACGGCCAGTGCGATCGGAAGAGGCAGCAACAGCCGCCAGCTAAGGCTTCGCTTGCTCGGGACGCCGGCCTTCGACCGGCCGCGGAAAAAACTTGGCATTGCTTCTGCTCACTTCTGCCGCCGTCCTGGCGGCTGTGTTCGTCAAAACTCTTTCCACGCGGCGTCGTCTTCAAAAGCCGTGGCAACGGCCGCCTGCATGCGGGCGACTGGACCGCGGCCATTGGCTCTTGCCGCGACCGCGCGCTTGCGGACCGGCATAGCGGCGGCCGGAGCGGCAACGCGCACGCGTTCGGGACGCTTCGGCGCGGCCACTGGCGCTGGCGCCGTTTGCGGCAGACCCGCGTCGCCGATCTGGAAGCGGCCGACCTGATCGTCCATGGCGGCGGCCTGCTCTTCGAGGGACTTTGCGGAGGCTGCGTTCTGTTCGACGAGCGCGGAATTTTGCTGTGTGACCTCGTCCATCTGCGAGAGCGCGGTGTTGATCTGGTCGATGCCGGTCGCCTGCTCGGTGCTCGCGACCGCGATGCCCGACACGATGTCGGCAACCTTCTTGATCGACTCGACGATCTCGGTGAGCGCCGTGCCGGCGCGGTTGACCAGCTCGACGCCTTCCTCGACCTGACCGGAGCTCTTGTTGATGAGCTCCTTGATATCCTTCGCCGCCTGGGACGAACGCTGGGCGAGGCTGCGGACTTCCTGCGCGACCACGGCAAAGCCGCGGCCCGCTTCGCCGGCTCGTGCGGCTTCAACCGCGGCATTGAGCGCCAGCAGATTGGTCTGGAAGGCGATCTCGTCGATGACACCGATGATGTCGGAAATCTTTTTCGACGACTCCTCGATGCGCGCCATGGAGGAGACGGCCTCGCTGACAATCTGGCCGCCCTGGCCGGCGACCTGACGAGTGCCGATCGCGAACTGATTGGCCTGCTGCGCGTTTTCCGCGTTCTTCTTCACGGTCGAGGAGATCTGCTCCATCGAGGCCGAGGTCTGCTCGAGGCTCGCCGCCTGCTCCTCGGTGCGCTGCGAGAGATCGGTCGTGCTCGCCGAAATCTCGGCGGCGGTGTTGGCGACCTCGCGCGTGGCCACGACGATCGCCGTCATCGTCTCCTGCATGTGACCGATGGTGGCGTTGAAATCGTCCCGGATCTGCTCGTAGTCGCCGGTGAAGCCTTCGCTCAGGCGGAAGGTGAGATCGCCCTGCGCCATCCGGCTCAAACCCTCGGCGAGCGCGCGCATGGCGTCGGCCTGTTCTTCCGCCGCCTTGGCCTGAATTTCGGCGTTCTTGCGCCGCTCCGCTTCGCTGGTGCGGCGCTGGTCGGCGGTTTCGCCTTCGAGCCGAACCTTCTCGATCGAGGCGTCGCGCAGCACGAGCACGGCACGAGCCATCTGTCCTACTTCATCGCCGCGTTCCGTGCCGGGCACAGCGACGTCATTGTTGTGCTGGGCGAGTTCGCCCATCGTGTCGACGAGGCGCGCCAGCGGCCGGATGACGCCGCGCCAGATGAGCGCCATGCCGAAGGCAGCGACCAGAATCGCAACAAAGCCGAGCACGCCCATCACGGCGCCGGTCGTGCTGATGCCGCGGTCGATGCGGGCCGTGATGCGCTCGGCACGCGCTGCGTAGAGCTTTGCGAGCGCGTCGACATCCTTGTTCAGCGCGGTGCGGACGCTGCGATTGGCTTCGTTGTCGCCCCATTCACGGCCGGCAGCCGGATTGACCTCGGTACCGAGCCGCACGAGCTCGCGGCGGAAGTCGATGAACTGCTTGATGCGCTTGGAGAATTCCTCAAACTGTGCCGCGTCGTCGGCCTGGACGATCTTCTGCCAGGCGGCGACGGTCGCCGCGATCTCTTCATTGAATTTGAGGAGGTTGGTCCCGAAGCGCTTCGCAGCCGCGACGTCGGGCGACATATAGATGCCGCGCGATTCCATGACCACGGCGTAGATCAGGCTATTGACGCGCTCGACGTTGCGCGCGCCAAGCGAGGCCGACTGCAATTCGGCCGAGAGCGCAGCGTGATCCCGGGAACTGTAAACGGCGTACATCGCAAGTGCGACGGTCAGACCGGCAAGCAACGCAAATAGTGCATAGAGTTTTGTCGAGATGGAAAATTGCGGAAGCTTGCTCATGATCGTCCGTTCTGACCTTGCTTTCCCGCCCGCTCGTGGGGTGCGAGTGCGGCGTTTGCCGCCTTGTTAGAATTCTTTCCAGTCGGCATCTTCTTCCTGAGCAACAGCGAGCGCGCCATGCGTTGAGCCTTTGCCGTTCGCGCGGCGCGCAACATGACGGGCCGGTTGCTTCGGAGCCTCAGGCGCCGCACGTCGCATCGCTTCTGCGGCCTCCGCGAGCGTGCCGAGCTTGAAGATCGAAATCTGCTCGTCCATCGCCTGTGACTGCTGTTCGAGCGTCTTGACCGAGGCCGCGTTTTCCTCAACCAGGGCCGAGTTCTGCTGCGTGATCTCGTCCATCTGCGAGAGCGCGGTGCTGATCTGGTCGATGCCGGTCGATTGCTCGGAACTCGCGGATGCGATTTCGCCGACGATTTCCGCGACCTTCTTGATCGACGTGACGATCTCGGTCAGCGCCGTGCCGGCCTGGTTGACCAGCTCGACGCCTTCCTGAACCTGGTCGGAGCTCTTGTGGATCAAGTCCTTGATGTCCTTCGCGGCCTGCGACGAACGCTGCGCGAGGCTGCGGACTTCCGCCGCGACGACCGCGAACCCGCGGCCCGCTTCGCCGGCGCGCGCGGCCTCGACCGCGGCGTTCAGCGCCAGGAGATTGGTCTGGAACGCGATCTCGTCGATGACGCCGATGATGTCGGAAATCTTCTCGGACGAGTCTTCGATACGCGCCATCGAGGACACGGCCGCTCCCGCCACCTCCCCGCCGCGATCGGCAACCTTGCGGGTATCGTTCGCAAATTGGCTGGCGTGCAGTGCATTCTCGGCGTTCTTTTTTACCGTCGCCGCGATCTCTTCCATCGAGGCGGAGGTTTCCTCGAGGCTCGCCGCCTGCTCCTCGGTGCGCTGTGAAAGGTCGGTCGTGCTGGCGGAAATTTCCACCGCCGCGTTCGAGACCTCGCGCATGGAAGCGACGATCGCGCCCATGGTCTCCTGCAGGCGTTCCATCGCGGCGTTGAAGTCTTCCTTGATACGGATGTATTCGTCCGTGAAGCCGTCGGTGAGGCGGAAGGCGAGGTCCCCGTCCGACAATTGCCGCAGACCCTCGGCGAGCGAGTGGATCGCCTGTGCCTGTTCCTCGGCGTGGCGGGCCTGAATAGCCTCATTGCGCTTGCGTTCGTCTTCGGCGCCTTTGCGCTGCGCTTCGGCTTCGCCTTCAAGCCGGAGCTTCTCGACTGCGGCATCGCGGAACACGACCACCGCCCGCGCCATCTTGCCGACCTCGTCGCGGTCTTCGGCCGCGGCGACATCCACCTGATTGTCGCCCGACGACAGGCGCTCCATGGTGGTGCCGAGCGTGGTCAGGCGCCGGATGAGGCTGCGCTGAACATAAAAGTAGGCGATGAGCGCGGCGGCCAGGAGGCTCGCCAGCGCGACGACGATCAGAAGGGTACGATTCTGCGCGAGGTCTTCGAGCAGGTTGGTCGTACCCAGGATCATCGAGGACTCCGAGTTCGACACCAGCAGGCCGACCGCGGCTTCCAGATCGCGCTGGATGCGCAAATTTGCCTCGACGGTCTTGTCCGCCGCGGCGGTTGCCAGCAGCTCCTGCTTGCGCGTCTCAAAGACGCTGTTGTTACCGGCTCCGAAGGCCAGCAACTGCTCGACGCTTTTCCTGACGGTGTCGTCCTTGAGAACGGCGACGGATTTATTGAGCAGGGCGGCGGAGGCGCGGAAGCGATCCTGAAGCGGCACAAGCGAAGCCGATTCGCGCGCGACCGCTACTTCGCTCATCAGGCTGGCGACGAGATGAGTCTGGACCGCGATTTCCAGGGCGTTGCGCAGACCGGAAATCTGGTTGCTGACCAGCTCCTTGATCACCTGGCTGGTGCGCTTGGCGGCCTGCTCGCTATCCAGCACCGTCGAGAAATTGA
Organism: Xanthobacteraceae bacterium; assembly: GCA_025929595.1. Lineage (GTDB taxonomy): Bacteria > Pseudomonadota > Alphaproteobacteria > Rhizobiales > Xanthobacteraceae > JAUSIF01. The sequence continues at coordinate 3,070 of JAICQA010000002.1, read as the reverse complement.
GATCATCGATCAGCGTAATCAGAATCGCCGCGAGCCCTTCATGAGCGCGGAAGACGTTCTGAAGCCGCGATAGTTCGCCGTCACCGCCGCGCGGACCTTTGAAATTCGCCTGCTTGATGAGCTGGTCGGTGCGCTGACGAAGTGCCGCATATTTCGGATCGTCCGGCAGCCGCGCGAGTTCGCGTTGCGCGCGGCGAACCGACGCCGTGAAGCGGTCTTCAATCATTGCAAGGATGGCCGGCGACGAGGTCAGCGCGCCGGCCGTCAGCAGGCCGGTGACCAGATTGGTTTCAGAACCAAGCTGGACCATGGTCTGCATTCTCATCAGATTTTCGTTGACCAGTCCGCGGATCAGCTTGTCGCCGGACTTGCCGACGCTTTCCGCCGTCATCACGACGTCGAAATAGGAATCGTCGACGATCGGTGTCAGCTTGTCGCCAATCTGCGTATGAATCTTGTGAATGGCATCCAGTTGCTGCTCAACCGCGGCCCGCATACTGGTTCTTTGCACGATCACCTTGTCGAGCTCGGCCAGGTTCTTGTTGAGGTCCGCCGAAGCGGCTTCAACACCGGCAAAGTATGAAGCGTCGGCCTTCGGGCGCAGCCGTTCGATGGTGCGGCGCAGAGATTCCGTGCGCTCCGAGATCTGGGTGGTCAGCTCTTTTTGCTCCGCAACGGTACGGGCGCCGACAAAGCGGGCGGCGGAGGTGGAAATTTCTCCGGCGATCACCGAGAGGCGGAGCGCGTCCGTCATCAGCGGCACTTCGTGCTTTGCCACGCGCTCGACGTCGGTTTCGACATGCTGAAACGAAACGATCGCGACCGCGGAGGCCACGACGGTCATGAGGGCCGCCGCCGCAAAGGCCGCTTGCAGCTTCACCTTGACGCCGAAGCGCGCGAACAGGTTCAGCGGATTGAGCCGTGAAACAAGATTCAGGACGCTACGAAATACTTTCATCCCCTACCCCCCGGGCGCCGGCCAAATCCCCCGCCGGCGCTTAGAATTGCGGCGGCTCCGTTTGCGGAGCCGCCGCCTTCAGACTTAGTTCGAAGAAACCTTCATCAGCTTGTCGACTGCCTTGAAGGTTCCGTCCTTCTGCACGACCGTCATGAAGACCTTGTCGAAGCCTTCATTGTCGGCCGGGCCGTAGGTCAGCTTGACGCCGCCGATGTCCCAGTTGCCGGTGTCCTTGATCGCCTTCAGCAGACCCGCGCGCGTCACGTCCTTGCCGGCCTTTTCAAGCGCGGCAACGGTGAGACGGCCAACGAGATAGCCTTCGAGCGAAACGAAGTCGGGTTCGGCTTTCGCGTCGACCGCCTTCATCGCCGCCTGATAGTCGGCGATCGCCTTGATCGAGACATCCCACGGGAACGGAACGACCTGGCTGACGATCACGCCTTCGCCGTCCTTGCCGAGCTCCTTGGCGAGCGCCGAAGCGCCGACGAAGGAAATGTTGACAAAGACCGGATTGAAGCCGACCTGACGCGAGAGCTTGATGAACTCCGCGGACGGCTTGTAAGCGCCGACCATCACGACCGCTTCCGGCTCCGCACGGCGCAGCGCAAGCAGCGCCGACTTCACCGCAACGGTGTTGCGCTCGTAGGTGCCTTCGGCGGCGATCTCCAGGCTGCGCTTGTCCATCGCCTTCTTGAAGCCCGACAGGCCGGCACGGCCGTAAGCGTCGTCCTGATAGAAGATCGCGATCTTCTTGATCTTCAGGTCTTCGGTGAGGTGCTTGACCCACGCTTCGGTCTCGGCATCGTAGCTGCCGCGAACGTTGATCACGTTCTCAAGCTTCGGGTTGCGCAGGAAACCGGCGCCGGTGAACGGGCCGATGAAGGGCACGCCCGCCGCCATCGCGATGGGCTGCGTCGCAGCCGAAGTCGGCGTGCCGACCGGGCCGATCAGCGAGAACACCTTGTCCTCTTCGATCAGCTTCTTGGTCGCAGCGATCGACTTGGCCGGCTCGTAGCCGTCGTCGACGCTGTTCAGCTTCAGCTTGCGGCCGTGAACGCCGCCCTTCTTGTTGGCTTCCTCGAACGCCGCCGTCAGACCGGCCTTCATGCCGGTGCCGAGCGCGGACGCGGGACCTTCAAGAACCGCGGCCTGCCCGAAAACGATGGTGTCGGCGGTGACGCCGTCTTCCGCCAGGGCGGGGACCGAAACGGCCAGCGCGCAAGCGGCAACTGTCAAAAACCTGAACTTCATGCGTACTCTCCCGGTGTGAATGCAGCCTGCGGAACGCTCGCGCGCTGCGGGCTGCGGTGGCCTCGTTGTTTTTCAGCGTTATTGGTGGAATGTCGGCGCGGAGCGATGCCCGCACCCCTTGGCGAACGGCCGGGCCCTTGGGCCAGACCGTCGATCTCTTGTCCGAGCGACGACATGTGATGCATCGCTTCGGTCTAATGGCCGATCTGCGCGGGCGTATCGCCGCCGTCGCCCGGCAGGGCGAGCATGTTTGGCAGATCGATGAGGGCGATCAGCGCGCCGTCGACGGTGACGAGACCGGACAGGAAGTCCACGCGCGCCGACTGCGAGATGCGCGGGACCGGCTGGATGGTCGTGGCGTCGAGCGAGACGATGTCGAGCACGCGGTCGGCCAGCATGCCGATCAGGCGCGGACCGATCTGAACGATGATGACGATGTGGCTGGCGGTTGCTTCCGTCGCGCCCTGGCCGAAACGGCGGCGCAGGTCGATGATCGGAACGATGACGCCGCGCAGATTCAGGACGCCGCGCACATAATCCGGCTGCTTGGGGAGGTTTGATACTTCTGACCAGCCCTTGATCTCACGCACGGCCATGATGTCGACGCCGTACTGGTCGTCGCCGATGGCAAAGCTGATGAATTGCGTCAGTTCGGCTGCACCGGAAGCGGCCTTGGTCGAACTCCAATCGGCAGGATTCCGGGCACTGGCGTCGGCTGGTGCCGCAGTCGAATTGTGCATGGTCCTTCGGCCTTCCCTTCAAACTGCTAGGCGCGGTCGGGACAAAGGCAGGCCCTCGCAAGCACACGCTTGACGCGACGCCACCCGGGCGGACGGCTGGGCCGTCAGACGATTGGAATTT
>JAICQA010000211.1 GCA_025929595.1 Xanthobacteraceae bacterium | reverse complement strand
TGGCTGGGGGACTAGGATTCGAACCTAGATTGACGGAGTCAGAGTCCGCAGTTCTACCGTTGAACTATCCCCCACCAGCGCGGGGCGCGCCGTTACATAGCCTTGGCCGGACCGCATTTCAATCCGCGCCTCGGCGGGCCTAGAACTTCGCCTGCACAGTCGAGTTCCGGGTGTCGGTGATCTGTACGGCGCCCTTGATCGACGACGGGAGCGCAGCATCGGCGCGGCCGGTGAGCGCATTCTGGCCGGCAGGCGCGAGTTGGATTCGCTGCGTCTTGCCGCCCACCACCAGAATCGCGAGGCCCTTGAAGCCCGCCGTCGCGATCGGCTTGTCGCTGTCGTGGTCGTTCAAATAGACGGTCAACATATTCCCCTTCGCGACGGCCTCGACGTGATAGCTGCCGGCGTCGGTGACCTGACCGCCGTTCCTTCCTTTTTCGTGAGAGTGTCCCTGCGCGGCGAGCGGCACTGGCCCCAACGCAGCGGCGAGCAGGAGAATGAGTGCGAGAGCGTAGCGTTTCATATCGATTTCCTTTCTGACGTTAGTAAGCCTCGGCAGCAGGCGCAGTTCCCCCGACATCGGCCTGTTCGTCTCGAATTTTATTCAGCGGCCTTTCCCCGTAACGCAGGAAGAGAACCGGCGTGAGGATTGCATCGAGCAGCGTCGCGCTGATGAGTCCGCCGAAGATCGTCACCGCCACCGGGTGCAGAATCTCCTTGCCCGGCGAGGATGGGTCGATCAGCAGCGGAACAAGCGCGACACCGGCGGCGAGCGCCGTCATCAACACCGGCGTCATGCGTTCCAGCGATCCGCGCACCACCAGATCGCGTCCGAAGGGCATCCCTTCGCGGATCGAGAGATTGATGTAGTGACTGATCTTCAGAATGCCGTTTCTGGTCGCGATACCGGTCAGCGTGATGAAGCCGATCATGGACGCAACCGAGAGCGGCAGGCCGGTCAGCCAAAGCGCGATCACGCTGCCGACCAGTGCGAACGGAACGCTGCCCATGATGATGACGGTGAGGATCGCCGACCGATAACGGCTGTAGAGAACCGCGAAGATCATCAGGAGCGACAGCAACGAGAGCACCGCGATCGTGCGCGCGGAGTCGCGCTGCGCCTGGAAATTGCCTTCGAGGTTATAGAAGAAGCCCTGCGGCAACTGCACCTGCGCAACCTCGCGCTCGACGGCGGCGGCAAGCGCAGCCACGTCCGAGCCGTCGGTATTGGCGAGCACGGCGATGCGGCGGCGGCCGTTCTCGCGCAGGATCTGGTTCGGTCCGTCGGTCTCGCTGATGTCGGCGACCTGGCGTGCGGGGACCCAGCCGTTCGGCGTTTCGATCAGAACATTGCCCAAGCCCTCCGTCGTGCGGTAGCGCTCGGGCAGCCGCATCACGACATCGAAGCGCCGGTAGCCGTCGACGACGCGCGACAGCACCCTGCCCCCGGACAGACGGCTCAACTGCTCGACAACGGCTGCGGGCTGCACGCCATAGAGCGCGGCGCGGCCATAGTCGACGCGCACTTCGAGCTGCGGGATGAGCGTCTGACGTTCGACCTGAAGATCAACCAACCCCGGCACATTGGCCATGCGAGCGCGGATGGCTTCCGCCACCCGCCGGAGCGCGGCGAGGTCGTCGCCGAAAATCTTGACCGCGATCTCGGCCCGGACACCCGACAACATATGGTCGATGCGGTGCGAGATCGGCTGTCCGATATTCATCGCCACCGGCAATACGGCGAGCCGCGACCGAATATCGTCGAGCACTTCGTTCTTTGCGCGGCTATCGTCCTTCAGTTCCACGTCGATCTCGGAGATGTGGACACCTTCCGCATGTTCATCGAGCTCGGCGCGGCCCGTGCGGCGCCCGGTCGAGTGCACATCCGGGATCTCGAGCATCAACCGCTCGGCAATCGCGCCGACGCGGTTCGATTCCGCGAGCGATATTCCCGGGTTGAACGAGAGGTTGACCGTGAACGTACCCTCGTTGAAGCCGGGCAAGAACGAACGGGGCAGCGCGTAGAGGGCGATGAGCGCAAGCGCAATGATGAGCGCCGCGGCAATAAGAACCGCCGCCTGCCGATCGAAGGCAAAAGACAGCAGGCGCGCGTTCAAACGTTTCAGGATCGGGACGATGCCGCTTTCTCGCTCGTCGAGCTTCTTCAGCCCCGGCAGCATGAAATAGGCCATGACGGGCGTGAGCGTCACAGAGACGACAAGGCTCGCGAGGATCGCGATGATGTAGGCTTGCCCGAGCGGCGCAAACAACCGGCCCTCGATGCCCGAGAGGGCAAAGAGCGGCACAAACACCAGCACGATGATGATTGTGGCGTAGACGATGGCCGAGCGGACCTCCTGGCTCGCGTCGACAACGACGTTGAACACGGAACGAGGATCGCCGAGCGCCCGGTTCTCACGCAGCCGCCGGAAGATGTTCTCGACGCCAACGACGGCATCGTCCACGAGCTCGCCAATGGCGATCGCAATGCCGCCCAGAGTCATGGTGTTGATGGAAAGCCCGAGGAAATAGAACACGAGCGCTGTCATCAAAATCGAGACCGGGATTGCCGCCAGCGAAATAACGGTCGTCCGGACGTTGAGCAGGAAGGCGAAGAGAACGATCGCTACCACGACAATCGCCTCGATCAGCACGGTCTGCACGTTGCCGATCGACGATGTGATGAAATCGGCCTGACGGAAGACGACCTGATCCACCTTGGTGCCGGCCGGCGATGCCTGCGCGATCTGCTTCAACGCCTGCTCGATCTCGCGCGTGAGCTCGACGGTGTCGACCTGCGGCTGCTTCTCGACCGAGACGAGCACCGCGGGCTTGCCCATGTAGCCGGAGTCGCCGCGCTTGGTGCGCGCCGCGAAATCAACCTCGGCAATCTGCCGCAAATAGAGGGGCCCGCCCTCATTATTCGCGACGACGAGATTGCGCAGGTCGTCAAGGCTTGTCGTGCGACCGATGGTACGGATCAGGTATTCGCGCGAATGCTGGTCGGTGAAACCGCCACCGGTGTTGCTGCCAAACGATGCAAGCGCCTGCTCGATCTTTTCATGACCGACGTCATAGGCACGCATCGCCGCCGGCAGCGGCGAGATACGGAACTGGCGAACTTCGCCGCCCATCGGGATCACTTGCGCGACGCCCGGAATGGTCAGGAGACGCGGCCGGATCGAGAAGTCCGCGATCTCGCGCAGCTCCATCGGCGAGAGCTTCTCGTTTGTGATGGCAAAAATCAGGATCTGGCCCATGATCGAACTGACGGGGCCGAGCTGCGGCGACACGTTCGCCGGCAACTGGTCGCGGACCAATGCAAGCTTCTCGTTCACCTGCTGGCGGTTTTGATAGATGTCGGTGTTCCAGCCGAACTCGACATAGACAAAGGAAAGGCCAACGCCCGACACGGAGCGCACGCGGATAACGCCGGGCAGGCCGTTCATCTGTGTCTCGATCGGGAAGGTGATGAGCTGCTCCACCTCCTGAGGCGCATAACCCTCGGCTTCGGTCATGATCGTGACGGTCGGCCGATTGAGGTCGGGCAACACATCGACCGGCAATCGCGTGACGGCGAAAGCGCCGTAAGCCATGAGCACGGCGGCGACGGCGAGAACCAGAAACCGGTTCTGAAGCGAACGGCTGACAATCCAACGGAACATCTACCGCCCTCACCGCACCTGATCGAGGAGTTCGGCGCCTTGCGTCACGACCCGGCGACCGGTTTCGATGCCGGAGAGAACGAGCACGCGTTCACCGTCGAGCGGCGCGATGCGTACCTCGCGCTGCTCAAAGCGTTCCGGGCCGGTGTGTTCATAGACGACATGCATTCCGTTGCTCGCGCGCACGACGGCGGCGCGCGGCACCGCGATGCCCTCGTGGCGCTCGTCGGCTGAGGCGTAGACCGTCACGAACTGCCCCGCCCACAAGCCGTCGGTCGGGCCGTCGATCGCGAAATGCACCGGGATCGCCTGATTACGGCCGGCGAGACCGGCGCCGCGGTAGCCAAGCCTGACCGAGCGGCCGTTTGACACGCTGGCCGAACTCGCCGCCTCCGGCGCCACCGGCTCGAAGGTCAGCGCTTCGACCCAGAGCTTCGAGCTGTCGACGATCTGAAAAATGACCTTGTCGGGTTGGGCGAGCTGGCCGGCGACGGTGTTGGCGGCGGCGATAACGCCTGACACCGGCGCAACCAGCTCCTCCGGCTCCCGTCGCGATTCAGCCAGCGCGGCCTTGCGCTCCTGCAGGCCCTTCAATTCAAGCCGCGCGTCGTCAAGTTGCGCGCGAGCGACCGCCTCGGTCTTGATCAATTGCTCGTAGCGGGCAACGCGACGCTCCACGATGGATAGCTGCTGCAGGATCTCTTCTTCCTTCTGCCGCATGTCCGAGACGTCGATCGCCTGAATGGGCGGCGTTACGTAAGCGAGGACGTCGCCCTTCTCCACGCGTGTGCCGAGGCGCGGGAAGCCCTTTGGCGGCGGCGACAGTCGCCCGGCGAGCGCGGACTGCACGTAACCGCTCGCGTTCGGATCCGTGATGATGCGGCCTGGCAGTTCGATCGACTTGAAGTACTCGCGCCTTTCCGTGACGGCGGTGCGGATGGCGAGCAGCCGCTGCGATGTCTTGGGCACGAACACCGAGCCGTCGGGCTGACGCTGCGGCGCGTCGCGCATTGTTGCGGATGTCGTAGATTCGTCTTTGTGGTCGTGGCCCTCATGGGCGCCAACGGGATCGGCGCCCGATACCGCACCCGCCGCCAATAAGACAATCGCGGCCGCCGCGCTGCGCCGCCGGACCAACGCAAGCGCGACAATAGTAAAGAGGCCGAGCAGCAACAGCGTATGGACGCCGAATGCGCCAAACCAGCTGCGCCCACCGCCTGACACCGAGCCGGTCTGCGGCCCGGGCACGTCGATGGTGACCGGAAGAACTTCGATGTCGTCGCCGGCGCTCACCGTCACGATCAGATCGAAGTGACCGCCCTTTTCCATCCAGGGCGCGGCAAGACGATATACGCCGTCTTCGATCGGCGCCTCTTTCGGCCCTTCCGGCGTCTCGACTTCGACTTTTGCGGTTTCGATTGGTTCGTTGGTGGCAAAGCGGTCGACATAGAT
>JAICQA010000232.1 GCA_025929595.1 Xanthobacteraceae bacterium | reverse complement strand
TCTCGCCGCCCGCCGCGCCGCAATGTTGGCGAAAATCGAGATCGAGGCGGAGCAACCGCTGATCACCATAGAAGATGGCCTGAAAGCCGGGTCGCGTGTACTCGACGACTACGACTTTATCGTCGGCGATGCGCCTGCCGCCATTGCAGCCAGTCCACACCGCGTGAAAGGCACACTGCATATCGGCGGGCAGGAGCATTTCTATCTCGAAGGACAGGCCGCGCTCGCGATCCCCGGCGAAGCGGGCGAGATGCATATCCATTCGTCGACACAGCATCCGAGCGAAGTACAGCACATCGTTGCGCACCTGCTGGATGTGCAGCAGGCAGCAGTGACGGTCGAGGTACGGCGCATGGGCGGCGCGTTTGGCGGCAAGGAGAGCCAGGCGACGCAATGGGCGGCCATGGCAGCACTCGCCGCACACGTCACACGTCGCCCCTGCAAGCTCCGCCTCGACCGCGACAGCGACATGGCGATGACCGGCAAGCGCCATGACTTCCGCGCCGACTACGACGTCGGCTTTGACGATGAAGGGAGGATTCTCGGCTACGGCGTTCAGCTCGCCGCGCGTTGCGGGCATTCGGTTGATCTGTCGCCTGGCGTCGTCGACCGCGCCATGTTTCATGCCGACAACGCCTATCATCTCGCGACGGCTTCGATCCGTTCCAAGCGATTGAAAACCAACACCGTTTCTAACACCGCCTTCCGGGGCTTCGGCGGTCCGCAGGGCATGATGGCAATCGAGTGCGCGATCGACGCCATCGCCTGGAAGCTCGGGCAGGATCCGCTCGACGTCCGGATACGTAATTTCTATGGGCCGGGCAGGGACATCACGCCGTACGGCATGAAGGTCGCCGACAACGTCCTGCCTGAACTTGTCAGCCAATTGGAGAAGAGCTCGGACTACCGCTCGCGACGCAAGGAGATTGCCGCTTACAACGACGGTAGCCGTTTCCTGCGGCGCGGCATCGCGCTCACCCCGGTGAAGTTCGGCATCTCCTTCACAATCCCGACCATGAACCAGGCCGGCGCGCTTGTGCATGTCTATCGCGACGGCTCGATCCATCTCAATCACGGCGGCACCGAAATGGGACAGGGGCTGTTCGTGAAAGTGGCGCAGGTAGTGGCCGAGGCGTTCGGCGTGTCGCTGGAACGCGTGAAGATCACGCCGACCCACACCGGCAAGGTGCCGAACACGTCTCCGACGGCCGCATCAGCCGGTTCTGACATCAACGGCATGGCGGCACTCGCCGCCGCGAACACAATCAAGGACCGCATCACCGATTTCGCCGCCGATCACTACAACGCACCGCGCGACCAGATTCGATTCCGCGACGACGAGGTCATGGTCGGAAACCGCGTCTGTGCCTTCGAAGAGATTGTCGAAGCCGCCTATCGCGCCCGCGTGCAGCTTTCCGCGACTGGCTTTTACGCGACGCCCACCATCGATTTCGATCGCGCGAAGGCTTGGGGACGACCGTTCTACTATTTCGCTTACGGCGCTGCGTGTTCGGAGGTCATGATTGATACGACGACGGGCGAGATGCGTATCCTGCGCGCCGACCTGCTGCACGACGTCGGCCGCTCGCTCAACCCGGCGGTCGATCTCGGCCAGATCGAAGGCGGATTCGTGCAGGGGGCCGGATGGCTCACAAGCGAGGAGTTGGTCTTTGACAACAACGGACGCCTGACCACCCACGCGCCTTCCACCTACAAGATCCCGACCGCCTTCGACGTGCCGGAGGATTTCCGCGTCGCGTTCTTCGAGAACGAGAACCGCGAAGAGACGATCTGGCGCTCCAAAGCCGTCGGAGAACCGCCGCTGATGCTGGCGATTTCGGTCTTTGCGGCCATCGCCGACGCAATCCATTCGGTCAAACCGGGTTCTCAGGTGCCGCTCGACGCCCCCGCCACGCCGGAAGCGATCCTGCGTGCCGTAAAAGCTGCGCGAGGTCATTGATGGAGCCTTGGCGCACCATTCACGAATGGATCGAGCGCGACGGCAGCGCGGCGTTGGTCACCGTCGCCAGGGCCGAAGGCTCGACGCCGCGCGAGGCCGGAGCGCGCATGGCGGTCGCCCGCGACGGCACGATTTCAGGTTCGATCGGCGGCGGTCCGCTCGAATGGGCGGCGACCGACCTCGCCCGCGCGCTGATCGACCGCGGACGTGGCGCGGAATGGCGGACGATCTCGCTCGGCCCCGCGCTCGATCAATGCTGCGGCGGTCGAGCGGAAATCCTCCACGAGTCGTTCAGCCGCGAGGATCTTGAATGGATTGCGCCGCTGGCAGCGGCAGAGGAAGCCGAACAAGTGCTTCACGGGGAACGTAGGGGCAAAGGACCGTATCGAAGGCGCCGGACAACAGGGGGCGCCCCGAATGAAGCAGTGGCCGCCAAGGGCACGGACGTGCTTGTCGAACGGATCGGCGAGACGAACACGCCATTGCTCCTCTTTGGCGGAGGTCATGTCGGCCGCGCGCTTGTGACCGCTCTTCAGCCGCTGCCATTCGCGATCCGCTGGATTGACGACCGCGCGGAAGCCTTTGACGGGGCAAAGGATTTCAGCGCGCATTGTGTCGTCTCGGCGCTACCGGAAAGCGAGCTTTCCGACGCGCGAGCAGGCTCCTTCGTCCTTGTCATGACTCACAGCCACGCGCTCGACCTTGCGCTCGTTACCGCTGCGCTCCCGGACGCCCGTTTCCCTTATGTCGGCTTGATCGGTAGCGGCACCAAGCGCGCCTTGTTCGAACGCCGGTTGGCTGAGTTCGGCGTCTCACCGGACGCCATCGCCAGGCTGGTCTGCCCAATCGGCGTGCCCGGCATTGCCGGAAAATCGCCGCCCGTGATTGCCGCGGCCGTTGCCGCCGAATTGCTGATCGAGCGTGAACGTGCGAAATCCGCCGGGACGATCAAGACGGAGTTCGCCCTTGGCTGACGCCGCCACGAAGGACCGCGAATTCATGAGCGCCGCGCTGGCGCTCGCCCGCAAGAACGCCGCGAGCGCCGAAGGCGGGCCCTTCGGCGCCATTGTCGTGTTCGACGGCAAGATCGTGGGCGAGGGGCGCAATCAGGTCACGACGAACAACGACCCCACCGCTCATGCGGAGGTGGTCGCGATCCGAGATGCCGCAAAGCACCTCGGTCGCTTCGATCTCAGGGGCTGCGTCATCTACACGAGTTGCGAGCCTTGCCCGATGTGCCTCGCCGCTGCCTACTGGGCGCGCGTGGACAAAGTCGCCTACGCGGCAACCCAGTATGAAGCCGCCGCCGCGGGATTCGACGACGCTTACCTTTATGACGAGCTGGCCAAAGATATGGGATCGCGCCAACTTCCGTGCGTGCAGGTCAAGACCGGCGACGAAGACCCGTTCGCGGTGTGGCTCGCCAATCCGAACCGCATTCCCTATTAATCGGCCATGGACGTCTTCGTCGCCGACTGGCTGAACCTGATCCTGCGCTGGGCGCATCTCGTCGTCGGCATTGGGTGGATCGGCACGTCGTTCTACTTCATCGCACTCGATCTGGGGCTGCGCAAAAATCCGGCGTCTCCAGCCGGGGTCTACGGCGAGCAATGGCAGGTCCATGGCGGCGGATTTTATCATGTAGAAAAATTCACCGTCGCCCCGCCGCAGCTGCCGAAGCATCTCGTCTGGTTTCGCTGGGAGGCCTATCTCACCTGGATGACCGGCTTCGGTCTGTTGGTCGTGCAGTATTATTGGAATGCGCGCGCCTATCTGATCGACCCAGCCGTTTTCGACATTGCGCCGATGACCGCCATCGCGATTTCCATCGGTACGCTGGCGGCGGGTTGGTTCATCTACGACCTCATCTGCCGCTCGCCCATCGGCCAGCACACGGTGCTGCTCTCCACCATTGTCTTTATCCTCATCGTCGCGGAGAGTTGGGGCCTCTCACACGTCTTTTCGGGACGCGGTGCATTCATCCATATCGGCTCGCTGATCGGCACGATCATGGCCGTGAACGTCTTTTTCGTGATTATCCCGAACCAGAGGAAGCTTGTCGCGCAGCTGACGGCGGGGCAGGAGCCTGATCCGCGCTACGGCGCGATCGGCAAGCAACGCTCGGTGCACAACAACTATCTGACGCTACCCGTGCTGCTGATGATGGTCTCGAACCATTATCCGATGCTCTACAGCCATCCATACTCCTGGCTCGTCGTCGCGCTGATCCTGATGACGGGCGGGCTTGTACGCCATTTGATCAACCGCCATGACGCAGGCGACGAATTTCATGCCTATAGCTGGGCCGCCCCCATTGCGGCGATTGCGCTGACATCCGCGATCACCGTCACCGCACCGCAGACGGCAACGAGTTCGGTCCAGGTCGCGGACGCGGAAGTCCTCCAGATCGTCAACCATCACTGCACGGTGTGCCACGCGCGCCGGCCGAAACACCCGGGCTTTGCCGAAGCGCCGAAGGACATGCGTTTCGAGACGCTCCGTGATCTGCGGCAGTACGCCCGCCTCGTGCAGGCCCAGGCGGTGCAATCGACCGCCATGCCGCTGGGCAACGAAACGCGCATGACGCGCGAGGAGCGCGACAAACTCGGCGCCTGGCTCGCGGGAGGCGGGCGATGAACGACCTCGACCCTGCCGAACTTGGTCGCCGGGCCGAGGCGATGCTGGATGAGCTTGCAGCCATTTCCGCGGACCCGGATCGGCTTATACGACTATTCCTTTCGCCCGAGCACCGCCGCGCCGCCGACCTCGTCGCGCAATGGATGCGCGAGATCGGGCTTGAGGTGTTCGAG
>JAICQA010000099.1 GCA_025929595.1 Xanthobacteraceae bacterium | reverse complement strand
GCTTCTCCATGTGCGAGTAGCCGATCTCGCGGCCGACCTTATGCCCCTCCCAGAGCAGGCGCCCGTCTTTCGTCTCCGCGAATTTCTTGGCGGTGTATTTGAACGGAGCATCCCAGCCGAAGGCGTCGGTGCCCATGACGCGGACGCCTTTTTCGAGCAGATAGAGCGTGGCGTCGTGGCCGATGCCGCAGCCCGTTTCCCAATAGTCGGGCTCGCCGTAGCGGGCGCCGGCGGCGGTGTTGAACAGGATGATGTCGAGCGGCTTCGGCGCATAGCCGATGCGGTCGAGCTCTTTCTGCACATCGGCGGGCTTCAGGACATATCCGTTCTCGACGTGACGGAAGTCGAGCTTCACGCCCGGCCCGAAGCACCACTCCAGCGGCACCTGATCGATCGTTGCCGCCGGTTCGCCGCCCGGCTTCAGGCGGTGATTCATCGTCGGGTGATAGTGCCAGGGCGCGTCGAGATGCGTGCCGCTGTGCGTGAGCAGCGTGACGGTCTCCGACGCCCACGCCTTGCCGTCGACAACATCCTCCGCCGTCGCACCCGGATAGTAGCGGCGGAAGCCTTCCCAGCTGTTGTCGTGATTCTGATATTCGATCTTCGGCCGGTGATGCGGCGGATTGGTCGGTACATCTTCCAGCGGAACCGAGATGTCGATAAAGCGGCGTGGCATTACTGAACTTCCCTGCTACTGACTGTTTCACTCGGCGGCCGCGGCATGCGGTCCGATCGTCCATCCCCTCGACGTGAGGTCCTGTTCGTCGGCAAATTCGAGCGCACCCGGCTCGAGCGTCGTGCCGACCGTGTCGTTCCAGCGATTCAGGAAGCCGAACAGCGCGATGACGCCGACGATCTCGGCCAATTGCCGATCGTCGAAATGCGCCCGCAACGCCTCGAAGTCCTCATCCGTGACCATGTTCTGTCCGGCCGCGAGCGCAAGCGACAACGCCGCGCGCTCCGCGTCGGAGAACTGCGAGCTGCTTTCGTAGGACCAGATCGCGTCGAGCTTTTCCTGGCTGACGCCGTTCTTGCTGCCGTTGTGCAGCGTGTGTGCCGAACAATAGCGGCATCCGGCGCCGCGGCTCGCCATATGTGCAATGAGCCATTTGAGATCTGCCGGCACCGTGCCCGGGCGGCGAATGCAGACATTGGTGAGTTCGCTGAACGCCGCGGCAAGACCCGGCACATGCGCCATGGTCAGCATGCTGTTCGGCGGGCGGCCGCCGTAATAATTGGCGAAACGTTCCCAGATTTCCCGGTTCTCGGGCGAGTCTTCAGGTGACAGCGCGCGTATTCGCGGCATCGCGTTCCTCCCCCGCCTTGCGGCTTGTTTGGTCCTGCCCCGGCCCGCGCATGCCCGCGACGACGAAGCGGATCAGTTCGTCGGTAATTCGAGCGGGATCGTCCGTGTCGCACAGGCCGCCCGACAAACGATGGAGACGCCGCAACCCGCGATCGGCGTCGCTGATGACATGCAGCATCGCGCCGAGCGCAAAATCGTAGCGCCAGAAGACTTCTTCGCGTGTCAGATGCGGCAGTGACCGGCACAGCGCATCGACGATCCGGCTCGCGACCGGGTCGAACTGCTCGGACAGCACCGAATTCATGAAGGGCTGCGGCAATGCCCGCACCTGGATGATCAGGCGCACAAGCGCGAAACCGCCGGTCTTGCGCTCGCGCGAAAGAAAGACGATCGGCCGGAACAGCGCGTCGAGGATTTGCTCAAGCGAGAGCGGCCGGCCGCCGGCCTGCTCCTCGTATTCATCGAGCAGCTTGAGGCGCAGCTCGTTCACCGGACGCGCGAGGCGGTGAAAGACCGCTCGCATGAGGGCCTGCTTCGAGCCGAAGTGATAATTGACCGCGGCGATGTTCACGCCCGCCGCCGACGTGATCTCCCGCAAGGTCGCCGCGTTGTAGCCCTGCTCCGCGAAGACGTTGATCGCGGCGGCGAGCAGTCGCCGCTTGGTCTCGCCGCCCTCCTCGCCGTCAAACGCCTGTTTCAAACGCATGTTTGAAAGTTAACAAGGCGTTTATTTGTCCGCAAGGGTCGGTATCCGGCAGGCGAACGACCAAAAAAAAACCGGCCCGGGATTTCTCCCGAGCCGGCTCTTTCCTGAATTAAGTACGCGTCAGAACCGGACGTTCACGCCCGTTCGGACGATGTGCGACGTGAAGTCGACATTCGGCACCGGCAGACCGCAGGCGGTGCAATCGAAGCCGCCGAGGTCGACGTACAGATACTCGGTCTTCCAGCTCATATTCGGCGCGAATGCATATTCGGCGCCGACGCCCGCGGTCCAGCCGAGGCGAGTTTCGCTGTCGCCGCCAACGCCCGGAACGTTCGCTTCAACCTTGCCATAGGCGAGACCGCCGGTGATGTACGGCATGAAACGATCCGCGGCATAGCCGAGACGCCCGCGTACGGTCCCGAACCACGGCACGTCGGTCTCGCAGGTTGCGCCGCCGCAGGCACCGCTGCCGCCGAAGTCGCTCCAGTTGATGTCGGTCTCGACGCCGAACACGGTCTGCCCGACCTGATAGTTCACGCCGGCGAGCGCCCCGAATAGCCACCCGTTTGTGTCGAACGAAGCACCGGCCGCCGCCGCGTCAAAGTTCGAACTGCCCCAGCCATAGCCGGCATGCGCACCGACATAGAATCCGCTCCAGTTGAAAATCGGCGGCGGCGGCGCCTTCACCGCCTGCGGCGGCAGCGCCTTGCGCGCCGGCATATCGGCGGCGTTCGCCGCCTGGGTGGCAACCGCGACCAGCGCGATCGCAGTCATCGAGAGAAGAACGCGTTTCATTGTACAGCCTCCGTCTTTAACTCCAGCAGGGATTGGATCGTCCGTCTGCCGACGTGACCTGCGCTAAAAGCCGATTGCGGCCTGAAAGCGCCGTTCACGCGGCGATTGTTCGGCGCATGTGCGCTCGTCAATCACGGATGATTTCAACGATCTCACTCGTCTCGGGATCGACGAGCACGACCTGATTGTGAACGTTGAAGTAGCGGTAGCGGCGCAACTGCGGCACCTCGACGTAAAGCTCTTCGGGCACCGGATAGAGCTCCACGGCTTCCGGAATCGGCGCGCCGACGCGCAGCTCTACTTGCGGAGCCACAACCACCGGCGGACGGCGGATGACTTCACGATAGATGACCGTTCGTTGCGACGGCGTCAGTTCCACATAGGCGGGCGCGCGCCGTTCGATGATGGTGGTTTGCGCCTGCGCGAGCGGAACCGCAGTGGCAAGCGCGGCCGCCGCAATCGATAGACGAAGAAATGTTTTCATCTCGAACCTCCTCAAGGTCGCGTGCTGGATCGAACGCGGCCTTTGCGCATTCGTTCCGGGAACTTCCCGCGTTGCGGCATGCGTGCTTTCCGCGTCACAGTTGGAACCCGCACAAAAGAAAGCGGCTGCCGCAGGCGGCAGCCGCTTCACAGGCGGGAGAAATTTTTCAGATCAACGAACGGGATTGAGTGTCAGCGCCGCGACACCGACGGCGAGATTGACGCCGGCCTGCCCCTGCACCGAAAGCGGTTGCAGCGAGACCGTGCGGTTCGAGCCGCCGACCAGCACATTTGCGCCCAGTCCCGCGCCGACCGATGCATCCGCCGAAGCGCCCGCATAGGTGCCCGCAAGTGCCGCCGGCCCGCCGGCTGTTGCGGCATAAACCGCCCATACCATGCGGCCGCCCGCGGTCGCACCGACGTCAAGACCGAACTTGCCGATCGAGCCGGTATAGACCTCGCGCGGTCCCTGTCCCGACGGCGCGAATGTGCAGTTCATCTGCTTGCGCGAGCCGATGATCAGGCCGATCCCGCCCGACACGTCGCAGTCGAGCACGCCGATGCGTGCGCGGTTCTGCGCGTCGGCCGGCGTCTGGACGGCAAGCATGGCGGCCATTGCGGACGCACCGGCAAGCGCGCGTGCATAATGTCTCACGTCGTTCTCCTTCAGGCTGAATGAAATTCAGGGAACGTTCGGCGTGCGTCCACGGAACAGACCGACCACCGCGGCGATCAGAAACAGCACGATCGCAACGAAGAACACGATCTTCGCCAGCTCGATCGCAACGCCCGCGATGCCGCCGAACCCAAGCACCGCCGCGATCAGCGCAATCACCAGGAACGTGATGGCCCAGCCGAACATGCCGCTCTCCATTGACGTCATGCGCCGCCCCCGCAACGGCGAATGAACTGTCCGGAAAAACACGGGAGCGTGGGGAAAGTTCCCTTGCGGGAGCGCGCGAAACTCAGCGCGTCTTGTCGGCTACGACTGCGCGCACCGTGGCGTCAGGCGCGAGATCGGAAGGACCGTCGATCGACAATTCATTGGCAAGGCGTGTGCGGGCGCGGTTGACGCGGCTCTTGATCGTGCCGACGGCGCATTCGCAGATCTTTGCGGCCTCTTCATAAGAGAAGCCCGATGCGCCCACCAGGATCAGCGCCTCGCGCTGGTCTTGTGGGAGCTTGGAGAGCGCCGCACGCAACTCCTTGAATTCCATCTGGCTGTCCTGCTCCGGATGCGTCACGAGGCTGTCGGCATAGTGGCCATCGGCGTCTTCGACCTCGCGCCTGCGCTTGCGATATTCCGAGCGGAAAAGATTACGCAGGATCGTGAACAGCCAGGCCTGCAGGTTCGTGCCCGGCTGGAACGAGTCGATATGCGTGAGCGCGCGCAGCAGCGTCTCTTGCACCAGGTCGTCGGCGCGGTCGACATTGCCGCTCAATGAGATGGCAAAGGCGCGAAGTTTCGGCACCGCTGCCAGCACGGAATCGCGAAGCGCATCATCGATCTTCATGGCTTCGATTCCTCTTCGTCGGCGCGTTCAGCGGTCTCCCCCCGCTCAAGGCGTTTCAGCAGATCCGAAAAACGGTCCGGCACGCCCTGTCTGACCACGTCGTCATACATGGCGCGCAACTGCTGCCCGATCTTGGTCTGGGTTTCCTTGTCCAGGGCACCCGAAGAACCGCCTGTCGATCTGGTGGCTTCCGAACGCATGGGCAAACCCGGCTTCCCTTCCTTGCTTTTCATTGTCTCGACCCTGTGACCCCGCTCTGAGGCCGCAAAAAACCCGCCTTATGAGGCAGATAACGCGCTATGATGGCCGCCAGTTCCATTCCATGGAACCTTTATTTGGCCCCGGCGTTGAGTGTCCGGAAGTACCATCCGGGAGGGTTGCCAGTGTCGAGATCGCAAGCTGTGGCAAGACATTTGCCGTTTCTGCGGCGTTACGCGCGCGCATTGACGGGTAGTCAGGATTCGGGAGACGCCTATGTCACGGCGGTCCTTGAAGCCCTGCTGGAAGACCCCGGCAATCTGCCCGAAGACGAAGACCCGCGCGTGGGCCTGTACCGCACCTTCACGAAAATCTGGAATTCCGTTCCCGTCAACGGCGTAACCGACACGGCGGGCGAGCAACTGCCCGCGGAAGTGCGGCTGTCGCGCCTCACGCCGCTGCCCCGGCAGGCCTTCCTGCTCATCTCGCTCGAAGGATTCACCGAAGACGAGGCGGCGCGCGTGCTCGACGTCGACGTCCCGGCGCTGCGCAAAATGCTCGACGAGGCCGGACAGGAACTCGCCGGTGAAATTGCAACCGATGTTCTTATTATCGAGGACGAGCCGCTGATCGCGATGGACATCGAAGGTCTGGTCGAGCGCCTCGGGCACAACGTGTTGGGCGTTGCCCGCACCCATAAGGAAGCGCTCAAGCTCGGCAGCGGCAAGCGGCCGGGTCTGATCCTCGCCGACATTCAGCTTGCCGACGGGAGCTCCGGCCTCGACGCGGTGAACGACCTGCTGCAAAGCTTCAACGTGCCGGTCATTTTCATTACGGCCTATCCCGAACGTTTCCTGACGGGCGAGCGGCCCGAACCGGCATTCCTGATTCCGAAGCCCTATCAGCCGGCGACGGTTTCGGCCGTCATCAGCCAGGCGCTGTTTTTCGAGCGCAAGGCGCAGCGGCCGCAGGCACGGGCCTCCGCCTGAGCGATCAGGCGCGCGGTCGGCGCGCCGTGCTCGCCTGAGACAAGCGCCCCGCAGGTACGTCGTAAAGCCGTTTCTGCGGGGCGCATTCATTGTCCCGTCCGGTCAGTGCGAGCGTGACAGCCAGTCGTCGATCTGTTTTTCGGCTTCGTCCTTGGCAACGCCGTAGCGCTCCTGGATCTTGCCGGAGAGTTCCTTGCGGTTGCCCTCCACCACGTCGAGGTCGTCTTCGGTCAAGTTGCCCCACTGCTGTTGCACCTTGCCCTTGAACTGATTCCAATTGCCTTCAATGCGATCCCAGTTCATGTCGCTCTCCTGCTTTTCGATTTTTGATTTGGCGAGTAGCCGCAGGATGAACGTGCGGTGAACGCACTTGTTCCGGCGCGTGGCAGGTTCAGAGATGGCAAAAATAAATCGGGCGCGACCGCGTAGCGGTAGCGCCCGAAGTACCGGCTTGTCCTAGGGGGAGGGTCGAGACTGCGCCGGCCCGGAAAAACGCCGAGTATCCCCGAAGGTTCCACGCTCACAACCTTGTTCGCCGCGATTTCGCCCGGAACCCGGCTTGAAGCCGCGCGTTTTCCCGCCGACGCGGCGCGACGTGCCGCCTTTCTCACGTTGCAGATGAGTTCGGGAGGGCCCGATGTTGCACAGAAACAGAACAGTCATGAAGAGCGGAAGCGCCGTCGTAACCGCGATTTCCGGCGGCGCCGCGGTAGGACTGGCCTGCGCCGCGCTCTCTATCGTCATTCTCGGAGACAATCTGGCCGCCGCGTCCGCGCCGCCGCAAAACACTGCGGAATTTGCCGTGAACCGCGACAGCAAGACGGACGCCCTGCCCGTTCCGACCGCGCCGCAGACGCGTGCCGAGATCAAATCGGTGGAAGTGGTCGGCGTGCGCGGTGCCTCGATCGTCTATCGCGATCGCAACGGCAATATTCTGTTTCAGACCGATCCGCTCGCCAACGTCACCGTAGTGAGCAAGAACGTCGAACTTCCCGAAGTGACGATCCGCGAGTCCGAGACCACCAAGGTCGAACGGATCCCCGCTGGCGAAGCCGACCGTTCGGCGAAGCCGCATGGCTGTGAATCCGAGTTCGCACGGCCGGCTCCGGAAGCGCTCACGCGCATGTCGAGCCGTTGCGTGACCGATCTGCGCGACACATCGCGCGATTTCGCCGCGCTCCGTTGATGGCGGCACGGCGCATTCTCACCGCTGTTGTGCCGCGCGAAATCCATTATCGTTCCCGGTTCCACGGAACATCACCGGGTTTTGTCCGTTATCGGCGCGAGGGGCCGTCACGGCCCCCCAACTATTCACGAAGGGAGACACAAATGCGCAACCAGATCGCACTCTTGACCACGGTCGCGGCGCTCGCCATCACGCCCGCGCTCGCCCAGACATCCACGACGCAGGACAAGCAGCCGGCCGCGCCGCAGGCGCAGCCCTCCACGCCGCCGGCTGGCGGTTCGTCGGCTCAGTCGCCCTCGACCTCTTCGCCGTCGGCTCAGTCGCCGTCGAAGATGGACGACAAATCGGCCACGTCGCCCTCGAAGATGGAGGACAAGTCGGCCGCGGCTCCGAAGGCCGGCGCCGGTGAGAAGTTCGTCAACACCCAGACGAGCGGCCAGTGGCTCGCCTCCGACATCATGGGCATGAACGTTGTCGGCTCGAAGGATGAGAAGATCGGGTCGGTCAGCGACCTGCTCGTCGACCAGAAGGGCAACATCCTCGCCGCCGTCGTCGGCGTCGGCGGCTTCCTCGGCATCGGCCAGAAGAACGTCGCGATCACCTTCGATACGCTGAACATCGCGGCGGACAAGGACGGCGATCCGCAGGCGAAGCTCACGCTCACCAAGGAAGAACTGGAGAACGCGCCTGAGTTCAAGACCGCCGCAGCCGCGAAGTCGGAATCGCAGCGCAAGACAAGCCCGAGCCCGGCCACCAAGCCGGCCGCGCCGCGCAACTAGTAATCCACTTGTTTGAAGAAAGGCGCCGCTGAGAAGCGGCGCCTTTTCGTTTAGCGCTCGTTCCCTTCCGCGTGAAATCGCACGGAAGCATTGACGCGTTCGTTGACGTGAAGCTGAAAGACGTCCGGCCGGGCATAGTGGCCGACCACGTCAAAGTCGTATTTCCCGCGCGCAATCTCGCCACGGTCGAGATCCGCGACCAGGATGTCGCTCTGATTGAAGACCGGCCCCGCGATCACATTGCCGAGCGGTCCGATGATGCAGCTTCCGCCGCGCATCAGGACGGTTTCCGGATCGTTGCCCTGCGCGGCCGCGTAGTCGGCGGGGCAATCGGCGCGCAGCAGGAACTGGCAGGCAGAGAGCACGAAGCACCGCCCCTCGAGCGCGACATGCTGCATGGTCGGCAGCCAGGTGTCGCGGTCGTCTGCCGTGGGCGCGCAATAGAGCTCGATGCCCTTCGCATACATCGCTGTGCGCAGGAGCGGCATGTAATTTTCCCAGCAGATCACCGCGCCGACGCGCCCGAGTTCGGTGTCGAACACCGGCAGCGTCGAACCGTCGCCGAAACCCCACACCAGCCGCTCGGAAGCGGTCGGCATCAGCTTGCGGTGCTTGCCAAGCAATTTGCCGTCCGGTCCGTAAAACAGCACGGTGCAATAGAGCGTGCCGCCGTCGCGCTCGATCACGCCGATCACGAGTTGCACGCCATTGTCCGCGGCAATCTCCCCGAGCCGGTGCGCCGCCGG
>JAICQA010000022.1 GCA_025929595.1 Xanthobacteraceae bacterium | reverse complement strand
TGGCTCCGCACCGAATTTTCTCTCCGCTCGTCCCGTCCTCGAGGTCTCGCCTTCGGCTCGCCCGAGGACAGGCTCCAGCGGGGACCCAGCGCAAAATTAGAAACTGGATTCCCGCTTGCGCGGGAATGAGCGGAATGCAGTATCCGCGCCGATGACTTCCATCACCGACATCGTTGCGAAAAAAGCGGAGCTCCGCGCGGCAGCACTCGTGCGCCGTGACGCGCTCTCGCCCGACGAGCGAGCGAAAGCGGGCGAGGCGATCGCCGCGCGCGATCTGCCGCTTGCGCCGCGCCCCGGACTCATCGTCTCGGGCTTCATGCCGATCAGAAGCGAGATCAACCCGCTGCCGCTGATGCGCCGCTACGCGGAAGCCGGCGCGCAACTTTTGCTGCCCGCCATCGATGGGCGCGGCAAGCCGCTTCACCTGCGCTCGTGGAAGATCGGCGACAAGCTGGTCACGGGACAATGGAATATCCGCGAGCCCGCGGCCGATGCGCCGGAGCTTGTGCCGGACCTCATGCTCGTGCCGCTCGCAGTCTTCGACCGGCGCGGCCATCGCATCGGCTATGGCGCCGGCTATTACGACATGACCATTGCGAAAGCGCGGGCGCAGAAGCCCGTGCTGGCCGTGGGCGTCGCTTTTGCAGTACAGGAGGCGCCGGAGGTTCCGAACTTGGCCCACGACGAACCGCTCGATCTCGTGCTAACGGAAAAAGAAGCGATCGACTGCCGCGGAGCGTGAGCGAATGCGTCTGTTGTTTCTGGGCGATGTGGTCGGCCGGTCGGGCCGCAAGATCGTCACCGACGAGTTGCCGCGCCTGATCAAGACCTGGAAGCTCGATTTCGTTGCGCTCAACGGCGAAAACGCCGCTGCGGGCTTCGGCATCACCGAAGCGATCTATGAGGAATTCATCGAGGCCGGCGCCGACGTCATCACGCTCGGCAATCATTCGTGGGACCAGCGCGAGGCGATGGTGTTCATCGAGCGCGCGCCGCATCTCCTGCGTCCCCTCAACTATCCGAACGGCACGCCGGGGCGCGGCTCGGTGATTGCGCCTGCGAAGAACGGCGCACGCGTTTATGTCGCGAACCTGATGGGCCGCGTGTTCATGGATCCGCTCGACGACCCGTTCGCGGTGATCGACCGCGATCTCGCGGGCGTGCCGCTCGGACAGGGATGCGACGCGATCATCGTCGACATGCATTGCGAGGCGACGAGCGAGAAGCAGGCGATGGGCCATTATCTCGACGGGCGCGCGAGCGTCGTCGTTGGCACGCACACCCATGTCCCGTCGGCCGACACGCGGGTTCTTTCGGGTGGCACCGCCTTCATGACCGATGTCGGCATGTGCGGCGATTATGACAGCGTGATCGGCATGGTGAAGGACGAGCCCATGCGCCGCTTCCTCACCAAGATGGCGTCGGGCCGCTTCGAGGCCGCGACCGGGCCCGCGCTGATGTCGGGGCTGGCGGTTGAGACCGACGACAAGACAGGGCTCGCGACCAAAGCCGCTCCGGTGCGGATCGGCACGGGACTGACGGAAACGCGGCCCGAGTTCTGGTAGCGGGTGACAGGAAATTCCCGGCCAATTATAAGGACGCCAATTCCGCTCGATCAGAGGTTTCTCGGCCATGGCCGGCCATTCCCAATTCAAGAACATCATGCACAAGAAGGGCCGCGCCGACGCGGCCCGCGCGAAAGCCTTCGCGAAGCTGAGCCGCGAAATTACGGTCGCGGCAAAGCTCGGCATGCCCGATCCGAACATGAACCCGCGCCTGCGCGCCGCGATCATCGCCGCTCGCGCCGAGAACATGCCCAAAGACAATATCGAGCGCGCGATCAAGAAATCGCAGGGCGGCGACGCGGAGAACTACGACGAGATCCGTTACGAGGGCTACGGGCCCGGCGGCATCGCGATCATCGTCGAGGCGCTGACCGACAACCGCAACCGTACAGCATCCGAGGTGCGCGCGACCTTCACCAAGGGCGGCGGCAACCTTGCGGAGACGGGCGCGGTCTCCTTCATGTTCAATCGCGTGGGCGTGGTGGAGTACGACGCGGGCAAGGCGAGCGCGGACGCGATGTTAGAGGCCGCGATCGAGGCCGGCGCGGACGATGTGTCGTCCGGCGAAGGCGGACATGAGATCATCACCGCGCCCGACAGCCTGCACGAAGTCGCGCGCGGACTCGAAGGCAAATTCGGCGAGCCGAGAAAGAGCGGGCTCGTCTGGAGGCCGCAGAACGCCGTGCCCGTCCCCGACGAGGATGGCGAGAAGGTCCTGAAGCTGATCGAGACGCTTGAGGACAACGACGACGTCCAGAACGTCTATGCGAATTTTGAGGTCTCGGAATCCTTGATGGCGAAGCTGGGCGCCTGATTTCGGCCGGAGGGGCGGGCGCCGCCTTCCGGCGGGCCGCTGGCGGGACTATCAATAGCCATGCGCCCGAATCGGCCTCACCCTGTCCGCATCCTCGGCATTGATCCGGGCCTGCGCCGTACCGGCTGGGGCATCGTCGAGAGCGCGGGCAACTCGCTCGGTTTCGTCGCCTGCGGCTGCGTTGAGACCGACGACCGCCTGAGCCTCGCGGAGCGGCTCGCGACGCTGCACGCCGGACTTTCCAAGATCGTCGAGCTGCACCGGCCATTTGAGGCGGCAGTGGAAGAGACATTCGTCAACGCGGATTCGCGCGGCGCGCTCAAGCTCGGGCAGGCTCGGGGGATTGCGCTCTTGGTGCCCGCGCAGGCGGGGCTCGCGGTGGCCGAATACGCGCCGACGGTGATCAAAAAATCCGTCGTCGGTGCGGGGCGCGCCGAGAAGGCGCAGGTGCGCATGATGATCGGCGTGCTGCTGCCGAAATCGACGCCGAAGGCCGACGACGAGTGCGACGCGCTCGCGATTGCGATCTGCCACGCGCATCACCGCAATGCGCCCGCGCTGCGCATCGCCGCCGGGAGCGCGGGATGATTGGCAAGCTGCGCGGCGTGATCGACGCCTACGGCGACGACAGCATCGTGCTCGACGTGCATGGCGTCGGCTATCTCGTGCATTGCTCCGCGCGGACGCTGCAAGCGCTGCCGCCGGCGGGCGAGGCGGCGACGCTGATGGTCGAGACCTGGGTGCGCGAGGACCAGATCCGGCTCTATGGTTTCGCGAGCGAAGTCGAGCGCGAATGGTTCAAGCTGCTCACCGAAGTGCAGGGCGTCGGCGCGCGCGTGGCGTTGGCCGTCCTCTCGACGCTCCGCACCAACGAACTCGCGAATGCGATTGCGCTCGGCGACAAGGCGGCGGTGTCGCGCACGCCGGGCGTCGGTGGCAAGCTCGCGCAGCGCATCGTCACCGAACTGAAGGACAAGGCTCCAGCCTTCGCGAGCGTCGATCCGGCGGTCGTCAAGCTCGCGGGCGAGCTGAACGACAAGCGCGCACCGCAACCCGTGTCGGACGCGGTCTCCGCGCTCATCAATCTCGGCTACGGGGAAATCCAGGCGAGTGCGGCGGTCGCCGCAGCCCTGCAGTCGGCGGGTAACGATGCGACGACGCAGCAACTCATCCGCCTCGGGCTGAAGGAACTGGCGAAATGAGCCGCCGCCTCATCACGCCCGAACGCCGCGAGGACGATGCGCCCGATGCGCAGATCCGTCCGCAGCGGCTGGCCGAATTCATCGGGCAGGCGCAGGCGCGCGCGAACCTCTCGGTGTTCATCGAGGCGGCGCGCGGCCGTCAGGAAGCGCTCGATCATGTGCTGCTCGTCGGTCCGCCGGGGCTGGGTAAAACGACGATGGCGCAGATCGTCGCGCGCGAGCTCGGCGTGAATTTCCGCGCCACCTCCGGCCCGGTGATCGCAAAGGCCGGCGATCTCGCGGCGCTGCTCACGAACCTCGAAGACCGCGATGTGCTGTTCATCGACGAGATCCACCGGCTCAATCCGGCGATTGAGGAAATCCTCTATCCCGCGATGGAGGACTACCAGCTCGATCTTATCATCGGTGACGGGCCGGCGGCGCGCTCGGTGAAGATCGACCTCGCGAAATTTACGCTCGTGGGCGCCACCACACGCTCCGGCCTGCTCACGACGCCCTTGCGCGAGCGGTTTGGCATTCCGATCCGACTTGTTTTTTATACGCCGGACGAACTGGAGACGATCGTGAGCCGCGCCGCGCGCGTGCTCGGTGTCCGCATGTCGATTGAGGGCGCGCGCGAGGTGGCGAAGCGCTCGCGTGGAACGCCGCGCATCGCCGGGCGTTTGTTGAAGCGCGTGCGCGATTTTGCGGCGGTGGATGGCGTGGAAACGATTGACGCGAAAGCAGCCGACCGCGCGCTGGTGGAGCTTGAGGTTGACGGCGGCGGCCTCGACGCGATGGACCGGCGCTATTTGAAAGTGATCGCGCTGAACTACGGCGGCGGGCCGGTGGGCGTCGAGACGATCGCGGCGGCGCTCTCGGAGCCGCGCGACGCGATCGAGGAAATCATCGAGCCCTATCTCGTGCAGCAGGGCTTTCTTCAGCGCACGCCGCGCGGACGCATGCTGACCACGCACGCATTCAAGCATCTTGGGCTCGCCGAGCCGAAACGCGACCCGTCGCAGATGCCGCTGTTCGATCAGGGAGACGATGCGTGAGGGAGTCCGACGGAGACTGGCATCACCTCTCCGGTCAGATCGTGAACGGCGAGCATCGTTTGCCGATCCGCGTCTATTACGAGGACACGGATTTCACGGGCCTCGTCTATCACGCGAGCTATCTGCGCTTCATGGAGCGCGGGCGTTCGGATTTCATCCGGCTGCTCGGCATCGACCAAGGCGAGTTGTTCGAGCAGACGGCGCAGGAAGCGCTGGGTTTTCATTTTGTCGTGCGCTCGATGAAGCTCGATTTCTTCCGGCCGGCGCGTGTCGATGAAGTGATCGAGGTCGTGACGAAGCCCGGCGAGGTCGGCGGCGCGTCGATCATCCTGAAGCAGGAAGTCGTGCGCGACGGGCAGATATTGGTCGCCGCCGACGTGCGCATCGCCTTTGTCGCGGACGACAAGCCGCTGCGGATTCCGGCGGCGCTCCGGAAGGCACTGCGCGCGGACGAGTGATTTTGTACGCGGCGCCGTGCTCCAAGCATTTGTTTCCGCTCACGAATAAAAATTCTTCCGGCTTCTTTTCCCCGTCGATTCCGGCGGCGTTAAAGTGCGCGCGTCCTGTTCACGAGGGGCGCTCTCGCGAGGCGTCGTCTTGAGTGGAGCGGGATGCGGCGCCCGCTGTCGTGCCTCGCAAGCACGGCACCGGGCGGTCTCGGGGCTCCGCCCGGCGGCACTAGGACCGCCTGCCAGGAGCGTGGCTGACGCAAGGGCCGCAAGGCCCGCGAAAGCGCGGCCCGGACCGAAGAGACGCCGCGACGGGGCGCCGTGAGGCGTTGCGCGCTCGGCACGTTCAGCCTTCGCAAGCTGATCGTGGGGCGCGACCGAAATGGACTGTGCGCTTTCGCGGCGCTCCGTCCCCCTCACTCGCAAAGCTCGGGCGGAATTCCGTCGCGAGAACGCGGGCGGCTGTTTAAAATCGTCACCTTCGTCATCACCGGGCCGCAGCGTCCCGCGAGCCGCAGGTGAGCGGCTGACGCTGCGAGACCCGGTGATCTTGAACGTCAGCGAATGCGGACGCGCCGCATGGATGGCCGGGTCAAGCCCGGCCATGACGGAATTTACTTGTGTGTTATTCGACGCTCGCTTCGCGGGCCGAAGTCATGTAAACGCTCTTAACATGAGTTGGAAACACGGTGGCCGCGGCGAGCGCGGCTATCACCACGGCAACCTGAAAGAGGCGCTCATGCGCGCGGCGCTCGAGCTGATCGCGGAGAAGGGGCCGTTCGGCTTCACCTTCGCGGATGCCGCGCGCTGGGCGGGCGTCAGTCCCGCGGCGCCCTATCGCCACTACAGCGACCGCGAAGAGTTGATGGCCGATGTCGCGAAGCGCGGCTTCGAGGAATTCGAGCAGGCGCTGCGCAAGGCCTGGAACGACGGGCAGCCTGAACCGATCGAGGCCTTCGAGCGCGCGGGCAAAGCCTATCTCGAATTTGCGCGCAAGCATCCGGCCTATTACTCGGCGATGTTCGAAGCGAGCGTGCCGATCGCGAAAAATGCCGAGCTGCGCGAAGCGGGCGAGCGCGCCTTCAATGTGCTGCGCGGTGCCGCCGAGAAACTCGCGGCGAATGCACCGGCCGGCAAACGGCCGCCGGCCACAATGATGGCGCTGCACGTCTGGGCATTGTCGCACGGCATCGCGTCCCTATTTGCACGAGGCGATGAGGGGCGGCGTTCGCTGCCCATGTCGCCGGAGGAACTGCTGGAGGCGGGGGTGCTCGTCTATCTGCAAGGCCTTGGAATCTGGGAGCCGGGAAAAAAATAACCCGTCCGCCCCAATGACCCTTGACACCCGCCCGGACCGATGTAAATGTAATTTACATTCACAAATTGGCCCCTCAAGCAAAGGCTGATCGACAATGCCCCTCGCAGCGAGAATCGACGAATACGGCAAGCCGGCCTGGATCGCACTCATGATCCTCGGCTTCATCATTTTCTGGCCGTTGGGCTTGGCGCTCTTGGCCTTCATCATCTGGAGCGGACGTATGGGTTGGAAATCAGGTTCATGTGGCTGGCGCGACGGACACGCGCGCATGGGCGGACGCGGTACCTGGTGGACGCCGCCGACAAGCGGCAACCGCGCTTTCGACGAGTACCGCGAAGAGACGCTGAAGCGCCTCGAGCAAGAGCAGAGCGAGTTCAAGGATTTCCTCGACCGCCTGCGCTTTGCGAAGGACAAGACGGAGTTTGACCAGTTCATGGCCGAACGCCGCAACCGTCCCGCCGAGCCGAAAGACGTCACGCCGCAGCAGAACTGAGCGGCACGAAACGAAAACAACCGTCCGCGGAACCTCTGCGGGCGGTTTTCATTCGGGCACGAGACAGTGCCGGTCGATCTCGCTCACAGCGCCGACGCCTGCGAGCGCCGTTGTCAGATCGAGCTCTGCGATCACATTCTGAATCACGTCGCGCGCGCCCGCTTCGCCGCCGAGCGCGAGGCCATAAACATACGGCCGACCGAGCAGGACTGCCTTCGCGCCGAGCGCAAGTGCCTTGAAGACATCAGCGCCGGTGCGAATGCCGGAGTCGAACAGCACCGGCATGTTGCCTGCGGCAGCAACAACGCCGGGCAAATTGTCGAGCGAGCCGCGTTCGCCATCGACCTGACGACCGCCGTGATTCGAGACGATCAGTCCGTTCACTCCGTGCTGGGCCGCCAGTTTCGCATCGTCGGCCGAACGCACGCCTTTCAACAGGATCGGCAACTTCGTCATCTCACGTAGCCGCGCGATGTCGTTCCAGGTGAGATCGGGCCGGGAATAGCTCGCCACGAAATGCGCCACGGCGCAGCGCATTTGCTGCATCGAGAGCCCGAATTCCTTGCCTTTGCGGCGCAGGCTCATCGCCGCCTTCAAGATGCCGAGGCCCTTCGGCCTGAAGCCTGCCTCGGGTGGCGACGGCGGAATTTTCTCGCGAAACACCGGGTCGCCAAGATACTGCGCGAGGCCGAGACCGCGCAGGAACGGCAGATAGCCGAGATCGAGATCGCGCGGCCGCCAGCCGAGGAGCGTCGTGTCAAGTGTGAGCACGATCGCCTCGCAGCCGCAGTTCTCCGCGCGGCGCACGACCGAACGCACGAATTCGTCGTCGCTCGACCAGTAGAGCTGAAACCAGCGCGGCGCGTCGCCCATGGCGGCGGCGCATTTCTCCATCGCGACCGAAGCCTGATTGGAGAAGACAAAGGCGACGCCTTCGCCGCGGGCGGCGCGCGCGACGGCGAGATCGGCGTCGCGATGCGCCAGCTCCAGCACGCCGATCGGCGCGAGCAGGATCGGCGCGCGATGCGGTCTGCCAAAAAGCGTTACTGAAAGATCGCGCTTCGACACGTCGCGCAGTACGCGCGGCAGAATCGGACGCTTGTCGAAGGCGGCGCGGTTCGCGCGTGCCGTCGCTTCCGTTCCGGCGCTGCCGATCACGTAGGCGGCGGCTTCGCGGCTCATGAAGCGTTTGGCCTCTGCTTCAAGACGCTCCGCTGACACAGGCACGCGCGGCCGCTTGCCGCCGACGCCGGTCACGAAGATTTCAGTCTGACGCAGCCGCCCCGGCGAAGATGCCGGCATCTGCTTGTCGGTCATGGAGGTCCCCGTCGCGCGCCCGTTTCAGGGGCGATTTCTCCATGCGGCAGAACCGCGCGCAATGGCCTGTCCAATTGCCTCTCGCGCTGACGCTTCTTGCGGCCCGCCGGCGGGCTTTTTCCATTGGTCTTTCCCGGTAATGCTTTATTAAGCACGCCGGGCTTTGCTGAGGGGCCGAAATGCCCAAGTTTGGCCCGATTGGGTCTCGATTCGGGCCGAATGAAACAGCTCCGGCCGGCCCTCTCATTCCGTGCCGTGTCAGCGCCAGCAGCCGCCAGCGCCTTTTCCCGACTGACAGGCGCGGGGGATGAATTCAGGACGCCGAGGTTTTTGAATGAATGAAGTGGCTCAAGGCGCGCTCGAACTTCCGGCAGCGCAGGTCTCGTTGTGGGGACTTTTTTGGCAGGCGCATTTCGTCGTCAAGGCGGTGATGATCGGACTCGTCGTTGCATCCGTGTGGGTGTGGGCGATCGTGATCGACAAGACGATCCTGTTCGCGCGCACGCGCCGGCAGATGGATCGTTTCGAACAGGCGTTCTGGTCCGGTGAAAGTCTCGAGGATCTTTACCGCACGCTGTCCGCGCGCCCGAACCACTCGATGGCCGCGCTCTTCGTCGCCGCGATGCGCGAATGGAAGCGCACCTACGAAGGCGGCGCTCGCTCGCTCATGGGGCTGACGCAGCGCATCGAGAAAGTAATGAATGTGACCATCGCGCGGGAGGTGGAACGGCTGGAGCGCCGGTTGCTGGTGCTCGCGACGGTCGGCTCGGCGGGTCCCTTTATCGGGCTTTTCGGCACGGTTTGGGGTATTATGACGAGCTTTCAGGCCATCGCGGCCTCGAAGAGCACGAGCCTTGCGGTGGTCGCACCGGGCATTGCCGAGGCCCTTTTCGCAACGGCCATGGGCCTTGTGGCCGCCATACCGGCGACGATTTTCTACAATAAGTTCGCGAACGAAGTGAACAAGCAGGCGCAGCGGCTCGAAAGTTTCGCCGACGAATTCTCGGCGATCCTCTCGCGTCAGGTCGACGAGAAGATGTGACGGGTCGCGAATGGGAGCGGGGATTTCCAACAATCAGGGACGTGGACGGCGGCGCCGGCCGGCGATGATGGCCGAGATCAACGTCACGCCGTTCGTCGACGTGATGCTCGTGTTACTCATCGTGTTCATGGTCGCGGCCCCCTTGCTGACGGTCGGCGTGCCGATCGACCTGCCCGAAAGCCAGGCCAAGTCCATGGATCAGGACAGGGAGCCGCTGACGGTCTCGGTCAACGACAAGGGGCAGGTATTCCTGCAGAATACCGAGATTGCGGTCGAGGATCTGGTGCCGAAGCTGAAAGCCATCGGCAAGGGCGGCACCGACGAGCGGATTTATGTGCGCGGCGACCGCAAGGTCGATTACGGCACCGTGATGCGCGTGATGGGCCGCCTGTCGGCGGCGGGCTACAGACGAGTGGCACTTGTCACCGAAGTCGAACAAGGAAGCTAAATTGCGCGCCGGCGTCGCGATATCGAGCATCGGGCATGCCGTTGTGCTGGGCTGGGGGCTGATCGCCTTCGCGCCCGCGGCCTTCGACACGCCGCCGGCCGAATCCATGCCGGTCGATCTCGTGCCGATCACCGACCTCACACAGTTGCAGGCCGGCAACAAGGACGCGCCGAAGAAAGAACAGGCGAAGCAGACCGGCGAGAAGAAGGAAGAGGTCAAGCGCGCGCCGGAGGAGGAGAAAAAGCCGAAGCAGCCCGAGGTGAAGCAGGCCGCGGCGCCTCCGCCCGAAGCGAAACCCGAGCCCAAGCCCGAGCCGAAGAAAGAAGAGCCGAAGCCGGAGCCGAAGAAGGAAGCGACCGCGCCGTTGCCGCCCAAGCGCGAAGCGCCGCCAAAACCGAAGACACCGCCGGCCGCCAAGACCAAGCAGCGCGAATTCAACCCGGACCAGATCGCAGCGCTGCTCGACCGGCGCCAGCCCAACATGGCGCGCGCTTCCGAAGCTCCGTCGCAGAGCGGCGCGTTCGGTGCCTCGACCGGCAACGCGCCGCGGCTGACACAAAGCGAGATCGATGCGCTGCGCGCGCAGAGTCAGGCGTGCTGGAATCCACCGGTGGGCGCCGCCGACGCGCAGGACCTGATCGTGCGCGTGCGCGTGCAGTTCCGCACGGACGGGACACTCTCCGCCGATCCGCAGCTCGTGAACCGCGGCTCGAGCCCCTATTTTCAGGTCGCGGCCGAAAGCGCCATGCGCGCCGTCCGCCGCTGCCAGCCCTATACTTTGCCCGCTGCCAAATACGAGATATGGCGAGACGTCGAAGTCACCTTCGACCCGCGCGATATGTTCGGCGGCTGAGACTACGCGAGACGACTTCATGAGAGATCTAATTCGCTCCATGCCGCTGTCCGGTGCGGCGCTTTCGCGCCGCCGGCTGCTGCAAAGCGCGGGCGGCGCCGCGGCGTTGGCGGCGCTCGGCGCGCGGCGTGCGGAAGCTGTGCTGCGGATCGACATCACGCAGGGCACGATCCAGCCGTTGCCCGTCGCGATCACCGACTTCGTGGCGGGCCAGGGCTCGGACCCCGAGCTCGGGCGCAATCTCTCGGCGGTGATCGTCAACAATCTGCGCCGCTCCGGATTGTTCGCGCCGATCGACCCGAAGGCGTTCATCGAGAAAATTCAGAACGTCGACATTGCGCCGAGATTTCAGGATTGGCGTGTGATCAATGCGCAGGGTTTGGTCACGGGGCGCGTTTCGGCGCAGCCCGACGGGCGCATCCGCACCGAGTTCCGCCTGTGGGATGTGGTCGCAGGCCAGCAACTCGCGGGCCAGCAATATTTCACGCGGCCCGAACACTGGCGGCGGATCGCTCACATCATCTCCGACCAGATTTACGAGCGGCTCACCGGCGAGAAGGGCTATTTCGACACGCGCATCGTCTATGTCGATGAGACGGGACCGAAGGACAAACGCGTCAAGCGCCTCACGATCATGGATCAGGACGGTGCGAATGTCCGTTATCTGACGCGCGGTGAGGACCTGGTGCTGACGCCGCGGTTCAGCCCGACCAATCAGGAAGTCGCGTATATGTCCTATGGGGGCGGCGATCCGCGCGTGCTGCTGCTCAACATCGAGACCGGGCAGCGCGAAGTGGTCGGCGATTTTCCAGGCATGACGTTCGCGCCGCGCTTTTCGCCCGACGGCCATCGCGTCATCATGAGCCTGCAGCAAGGTTCCAACAGCAACATCTTCCTGATGGACCTGCGCTCGCGCCGCACGACGCGATTGACCGACGCCGCGGCGATCGACACCGCGCCCTCTTATTCTCCCGACGGCAAGCAGATCTGCTTTGAGTCCGATCGCGGCGGCTCGCAGCAGATTTACGTCATGAACGCCGACGGCAGCAATCCGCGTCGCATCTCCTTTGGCCAGGGCCGCTATTCGACGCCGATCTGGTCGCCGCGCGGTGACACGATCGCCTTCACCAAACAGGGCGGCGGCAGCTTTGCGATCGGCGTCATGCGCGTCGACGGTTCGGGCGAGCGCATTCTGACCGAAGGCTTCCACAATGAAGGGCCGACCTGGTCGCCTAACGGCCGCGTGCTGATGTTCTTCCGCGATCCGGGCGGCAATGCCGGACCGCAGCTCTTCACGGTGGATCTCACCGGCTACAACGAGCAGCGCGTTCCGACGCCGGCCTATGCGTCGGACCCAGCCTGGTCGCCGCTCCTGTCCTGATTTCAACCGTTTAATCGGGGTTCCCGTCCCGCCCGGCCTTGATATGGCCGCAGTGCGGCAAGAGGTTCGCCCGCGTTCACGCTTCGCTAACCACGCCTAAGGGTTTAAGCGAAGCTCAACGTCAAAAATCGATTTCACCCCGGTCTGGCAACACCTCGTCAAGGTTGACGGAATATTCGCTTAACCAAGGGGCTGATAGTCGGGGCAACGGTCACCCTGACCGGAGATGAAGGAGCCGGCGAACATGACGAACTTGAATCGGTTTGTGCGCGGTGCGCGCATTGCGGCGCTGATCGGCGCCGCCATGATTGTCGCAGCTTGCGCGCAGAACCCGACCGACCAGGCAGGCATGAGCGCCGGATCGGCGGCAGTGCCGGGCAGTGCCCAGGACTTCGTTGTGAATGTCGGCGATCGCGTTTTCTTCGAAACCGACTCGCCGGAACTGACGCCGCAGGCACGCGCGACGCTCGACAAGCAAGCGCAGTGGCTGAGCCAGCACAACCGCTACAGCTTCACGCTTGAAGGTCACGCCGATGAGCGTGGCACGCGCGAATACAATATTGCGCTTGGCGCGCGGCGCGCGCAGACGGTGCGCGACTATCTGATCGCGCGCGGTGTCGATTCAGCAAGGATGCGGACGATCTCCTACGGCAAGGAGCGGCCGGTCGCGGTCTGTAACGATATTTCCTGCTGGTCGCAGAACCGGCGTGTCGTGACGGTGCTGAATACCGGCGCGTGATCGCAGAGGCTCATGGATTGCCGATGGCGCCCGCAGGGGCGCCATTCGCATTTCGGCGGAGGCCCAATTTTAGGCGCACTCGCGCCGCTATTGTCCCTGTGGCCGGGCTGCGGGACGCCGCGCTATAGTGGCCGTATCCGGGATATGACCATGCACATCAGGCACGTCCGATCGATCCTCGTCGCGCTCGCGCTGTTCGCGGCGACCGGTGCGGCTGAAGCGCAGTTGTTCGGCCAGCCGCGCAACGACGACTCCGAGCTCGTGGCGCGCCTGAGCAGGCTGGAAAACCAGATCCGTCAGCTCACCGGCATGGTCGAGGAACTGCAGCACCGCAACAGCCAGCTTGAGCAGCAACTGAAACGCACGCAGCAGGACAACGAATTCCGTTTCCAGGAATTGAACCCGTCGGGGCGTCCGCCGGCCCAGCGCGAGCGTAGCGGTCAGGCAGCCCCGCCGCCGGGTCCGCCGCCGCTGACCTCGCGCCCGCCCGACACGCCGCCGTCCGCGGGGTTGCCGCAGGGCCAGCCGCAATCCGGTGCGCGCCGCGGCGATGTGTTCGATCCGCGCGCGACGCCGAACGCACCCGGCGCGCCGCGCGTGCTCGGCTCACCCGGTACGCCGCTCGATCTCGGCTCGCTCGCCGGCGCGCCGGACAACGCCCCACTGCAGCGTGGCGGGGCCGGCTTCCCGCAGCCGCAGGGCAATCCGCCGGCCGGCACCGGCGCGGTCGGGCAACAGGCCGTGCTCGCACCTTCGGGCAGCCCGCGCGACGAATTCGATCTCGCATATGGGGGAATCCAGCGCCGCGACTATGAGCTTGCGGTTCAGGGGTTCCGTGTTTTCCTGACCAATCACGGCAAGAGCCGCGAGCCTGAAGCGCAGCGTCTGGTCCCGGAAGCGCACTACTGGCTCGGCGAAGCGCTGTTTCAGCTCAAACGTTATCGGGATTCCGCCGAGTCCTTTCTGACGGTTTCGGACGACTTTCCGAATGCGGTAAAGGCGCCGGAGGCGCTCCTGCGCCTCGGCCAGACGCTCGCGGCCCTCGGCGAAAACGAGACGGCTTGCGCATCGCTCGGTCACCTGTTGACCAGATATCCGAAGGCATCGGCAAGCGTGAAGCGCGCAGTCGAACAGGAACAGAAGCGTGTCCGCTGCTGAGCCGGGCAGCGAGCCGTTTACCGACGCCGAACTCGATTCGCTTTTTTACGACCTCGAACATTACCGCCGCGTCCTGCTTGCCGTGTCCGGCGGGCCGGATTCGACCGCGCTCCTGCTGCTCGCGCATCGCTGGCGCAAGGAACGGCGCGCCGGTCCTTCACTCGTCGCCGTCACGGTCGATCACCGGCTGCGGCCGGACTCGAAACGCGAGGCGGCGAATGTCGGCAAGCTCGCGAAACCGCTCGGCATCGAGCATCATATTCTTTCCTGGACCGGCAAGAAGCCGTCGAAGGGATTGCAGGAAGCGGCGCGCGACGCGCGCTACGGACTGTTGTTCGGGCTGGCGGAGAAAATCGGCGCCGACGCGGTCGTGACGGCGCACACGCTCGACGACCAGGGCGAGACATTTCTGATGCGGCTGGCGCGAGGATCGGGACTTGCGGGTCTCGGCAGTATTCGCCGTGCGACGGCGAGGAACGGCACCGCCCTGCTGCGCCCGCTTCTCGGCGTGCCGAAGTCGCGGCTTCTCGCGATGCTGCGGCGAACCAAGGTGCCGTTTGCCAAGGATTCGTCGAACACGGATCCCCGCTTTTTGCGCTCGCGGTTGCGTAAGTTGAGCGCCGATCTCGTCACGGAAGGTCTGGTGCCCGAGCGGCTGGCGCTCGCCGCGCACCGTCTTGCGCGCGCCGACGACGCAATCGAGTCGATCGTCGACGAGTTGCAGCCGGGTATCGCGGGCGGGGTGTGGCCGAAAGCGAGTCCGCTGGAGTTTTCGGCGGCAGCGTTCTTTCGCGTGCCGGATGAGATCGCAATCCGCGTGCTCGGCCGCGCGGTCAATCAGGCAGGCGACGAAGGGCCTGCCGAACTCGGCAAGTTGGAAACACTTTTCGCCGCCATGAAGACGGCGCGCGAAACGGGTGAGGCGCTTCGGCGCACCCTTGCGGGCGCCCTGGTCGACCTCGATGAAGGAGCCGTGCGGGTTATGCGCGCACCGGCGCGGGCGAAGAAGAAAGGTCGCGCTCGGAGCGCCTGAAAGCGCCGATTAAGCGGACATTTCTCGGGGCTGCTTCCCTTGGCAAGGCCCTCCCTGCGCCCTATTTTAACGATATCGCGCTACTTTCCGGCCTCATAACCGGGGAAGAGGGAGGGAGTGATACTCTCTCTGCGCTCTCATATGCGGGCTCTGTCCGCTTAAAGGTCTGGGATGAACGCCAATCTCCGCAACTTCGCCGTCTGGGTCGTCATTGTCCTGTTGGTGCTGGCGCTGTTTTCGCTGTTTCAGAATCCCAGCCAGCGGCCACCGGCGAACGACATCAGTTTCTCGCAGCTGCTGAACGAGGTCGACGCCGGGCGCGTGCGCGAAGTGCTGATCCAGGGCAACGAGATTTCCGGCCAGTTCACCGACGGCCGCCAGTTCCAGACCTATGCGCCGAACGACCCGTCGCTTGTCGAGCGACTCTATGAGAAGAAGGTCTCCATCACCGCACGACCGAAAACCGAGGAAGTGCCTTGGTTCGTGTCGCTACTTGTGTCGTGGCTGCCCTTCATCGCGCTGATCGGCGTGTGGATTTTTCTTTCGCGCCAGATGCAAGGCGCCGGCGGCAAGGCGATGGGCTTCGGCAAATCGCGCGCCAAGATGCTGACCGAGGCGCATGGCCGCGTGACATTCGAGGACGTCGCGGGCGTTGATGAAGCCAAGCAGGACCTAGAAGAGATCGTCGAGTTCCTGCGCGACCCGCAAAAATTCCAGCGCCTCGGCGGGCGCATTCCGCGCGGCGTGCTGCTCGTCGGTCCTCCAGGGACCGGCAAGACGCTGATCGCGCGCGCCGTCGCGGGCGAAGCCAATGTTCCCTTCTTCACGATTTCAGGCTCCGACTTCGTAGAGATGTTCGTCGGCGTCGGCGCATCGCGCGTACGCGACATGTTCGAGCAGGCGAAGAAGAATGCGCCGTGCATCATCTTCATTGACGAAATCGACGCAGTCGGCCGTCATCGCGGCGCCGGTCTCGGCGGCGGCAACGACGAGCGCGAACAGACGCTCAACCAGTTGCTGGTCGAGATGGACGGCTTCGAGGCCAACGAAGGCATCATCCTGATCGCCGCCACGAACCGTCCGGACGTGCTCGACCCCGCGCTGCTGCGCCCCGGCCGTTTCGACCGGCAGGTCATCGTGCCCAATCCCGACGTCGTCGGGCGCGAGCAGATTCTCAAGGTCCACGCCAAGAAGGTGCCGCTGGCGCCCGACGTAAATCTCAAGACGGTCGCGCGCGGCACGCCGGGCTTCTCCGGCGCCGATCTCGCGAATCTCGTCAACGAAGCCGCGCTCATGGCCGCGCGCCGCAACAAGCGTATGGTCACGCAGCACGAATTCGAGGATGCAAAAGACAAGGTGATG
>JAICQA010000386.1 GCA_025929595.1 Xanthobacteraceae bacterium | reverse complement strand
CGGACTCGTAGATCAGTACGATGTCCGGCGCGTGGGTGAGGCGCGCGAGATTGCAGGCGGCCGACGGCGCGCCGATGCCGACGAAGCAGACGTCGTCGTTCCTGAGCGCGCGCGCCGCGGCAATCGTCATCATTTCATTCGGCGTGTATTTGTCGGTCATGTCCGCCTCCGTCACGCCGCGCGCCTGGCAAAATGCGCGAAGGCTTCGGGGCCCTTGCGCATGACGTTCTCATCCATCCACGCGAGGAAGCTGTCGCGGTCGCGCGCGATCTTGTCCCAGGCCTTGTAGAAGGCGTTGTCGCGCTTGTAATAGCCGTGTGCATAGGAAGGATGCGCACCGCCGGGCACCTTGACGACCGCGCTGATCGTCCAGCCCGGCAACATCACCGCGTTCGGTGAGCGCGGGCCGAAGTCGTCGACGATCTCTTCGACCGTCACGATCGAGCGCTTCGCGGACAGGACGGCCTCCTTCTGCACGCCGACGATGCCTTCAAAGAGCACGTTGCCGTCGCGGTCGGCCTTCTGCGCGTGGACGATGGCGCAGTCGAGGCTGATCGCCGGCACGGTCGCGAGCTTCTCGCCGGTGTAGGGGCACGTCACTTCCCTGATGTTCGGATTGACGCGCGGCAGCTCGGCGCCGCGATAGCCGCGGAAGACCGCGAAGGGCATGCCGGCCGCGCCCGCGTCATAGGCGTTCGCCATCGCGGCGTGGCTGTGCTCCTCGATCTCGATCTGGTTCGGCCAGGCTTTTTCGTAAGCATCGCGGAAGCGATGCAGCGAGCCGACGCCGGGATTGCCGCCCCAGGAGAAGACCATCTTTTTCGCGCCGCCCATGCCGATGATCTGGTCGTAGATCAGGTCGGGCGTCATGCGGATGAGGGTGAGGTCCTTGCGCTTCTGCCGGATCACTTCGTGGCCGGCGGCGTAGGGAATGAGGTGGGTGAAGCCTTCCATTGCGACCGTATCGCCGTCGCGCAGATTTTCCTCGACCGCCTCGGCGAGCTTCAACACGGCCGCCATGCACCAACCTCCAAATGTCCCGCGAAATTTCCCGTCTCGTCCAAAAAAGGCGCGCGCCGGATTCTGTCAAGCGCGAGGCCCGGGAAACGCCCGCCTGCTCTGCTTTTTCGGCCGGCCACGCCCGATTATGTCCAGAACGCGAATTTAGTTATGCAATATTACATGATCGCGTGGCGGCGAAATGTTCGCCAAGCGGACGTTTTAATTGCGTTCCGACAGGCGAACCCGGTATCCAAGGATGTAGCCAGCAGGAGTTGCACCCATGGAACACTTTAGCGCCTCCGCAGCCAGCGATGTCAGCGCCGCGCCCGCACCGGCCGACCCGACGGAAGGCCCGGATTTCGTGACCGCTCTCGCGCGCGGGTTGACGGTCATTCGCGCATTCGGCCCCGAGCGGCCGCATATGACGCTCGCGGATATCGCCAAGCGCGTCTCACTGCCGCGCGCGACCGTGCGCCGCTCGCTGATCACACTCGAGACGCTCGGCTATGTGGAGAGCGACGGGCGCAATTTCTCGCTGAGCCCGAAGGTGCTCACGCTCGGCAACTCCTATCTCGCTTCCTCGCCCTTCCCGCGCACGATCCAGCCGATGCTGGAGCGGCTTGCCGAGTCGATCGGCGAATCCTGCTGGGCGGCGATCCTCGACGACGAAGAAGTGCTGCTGGTCGCCGGCGCGAAATCGAACCGCATGCTGTCCGCGGGCCTGCGCGTCGGCAGCCGCCTGCCCGCCTATTGCAGCGCCTTCGGCCGCGTCCTGCTCTCTTCCTATTCCGCGGCGGAGCTTGAATTGTATCTGTCGAGCATCGTACTGCGAAAACATACGTCGCGGACCAACACCGACGTCGCCGCCGCGCGGAAGGCGATCCAGGACGTGCGCGAGAACGGCTATGCGATCGCCGACGGCGAAGTGGAGCTCGGGCTCTGTTCGCTGGCCGTGCCGATCACCGACATCCGAGGCAAGATCGTCGCGGCGGTGAACACCACCGCGCCGTCAAGCCGCATCCGCAGCGGCGAGATGATCGAGCGCTTTCTGCCGCATCTGCGGCGGGTCGCTGAAGAAGTGCGGCCGGTGCTGGCGTAAGCGCGAGCGTAGAATAAGTATCCGCTCGTTTCCGCCCACGGGTCTCGCCTTCGGCGCGCCCGAGGGCAGGCTCCAGCGGGGACCCAGTACTTGAATTCGGTGTTTCGTGGCTTCTGGATTCCCGCTTACGCGGGAATGAGCGGAGTAGATTGCGCTTACCAGCTACACGCGTCTTGGCGCGGGGTCGAAGTCCATCACGAGCTTGCCGGTGGGAAATGCCGATTGCGGGCGTTCGCGCGCGAGATGGCGGCCGAAGCCTTTTGCGCCGACGAGCTCACCATCGCGAACGACCGTTTTCCCGCGCAGCATGGTGAGTACCGGCCAGCCCGTCACTTCGATGCCCTCATAAGGCGTGTAGTCGCAGGCATCGTGCAAATTCTTGGCGGCGATCGTCGCCTT
>JAICQA010000076.1 GCA_025929595.1 Xanthobacteraceae bacterium | reverse complement strand
TGCGGCGCGTGATCGGAGCCGAGAATATCGACGACACCCGCCGCGAGCCCGCGCCAGAGCGCGTCGCGATGGCGTGCCTCGCGCACCGGCGGATTCATCTGCGCGCGCGTGCCGAGTTGCTCGTAACATTCGGGCGCGGCCCTCGTCAGATGATGAGGCGTCACCTCGACGCTCGCGACATCCTTGTGCGCGGCGAGAAACTCGATCTCTTCCTGCGACGTGATGTGCAGCACGTGGATGCACTTGCCGGTCTCGCGGGCGAGCGCGACGAGCCGCTGGGTCGAGCGGAGTGCGGCCACTTCATCGCGCCAGACCGGATGCGAGCGCGGATCGTTCTCCACGCGCAGGCGCTTCCTCTCTTCCAGACGATATTCGTCTTCGGAATGAAACGAGGCGCGGCGGCGAATGACTTTCAGGATCGAGCGGATGCCGTCGTCATCCGGCACCAGCAGCTTGCCGGTCGAGGAACCGATGAAGACCTTGACGCCCGCCGCGCCCGGCAGGCGCTCCAGCTCGGGAAGGTCCTTGACGTTCTCGTGCGTGCCGCCGACGAAGAAGGCGAAGTCGCAGTGCATGCGGCGCGTGCCACGCTTGACCTTGTCGGCGAGCGTCTCGGCGCTCGTCGTCAGCGGGTCGGTGTTCGGCATCTCGAAGACGGCGGTCACGCCGCCCATGACCGCAGCACGCGAACCCGATTCGAGATCTTCCTTGTGGGTGTTGCCCGGCTCGCGGAAATGGACCTGGGTGTCGATCACGCCGGGCAGGATGTGGAGGCCCTTGGCGTCCACCGTCTCGCCCGCCGAGGAGCGCGAGAGATCGCCGATCGCGGCGATCCTGCCGTCCCTGATTCCGACATCGCGCGACGCGATTCCGTCTTGGTTGGCGACCGTGCCGCCTTTGAGGATCAGGTCGTAAGTGTCGGCCATGCTCACGATTCCGGCGGCACGGGCCGCCTTAAGTTTGTCCGCACCGGCCCCATAGCTCGCCGAACGGCGAGCGTTCGCTCGCCTATGCCGGCTCCCCGGCACTGGCTTCGCTCGGCCGGGATCGCGCGGCTTCGGCGGCGCGGGCTTGCCCCGCGCCGAAAGCGGCCTTACGTCTCCGCGACGTGTTTTGCAAGCTAAGTGCAAGCCAAGAGCCAGCCGAGTGCAACCCGAGGTGTCATGCGGGCCATCCTGTTTCCCGACCGCGCCGTCCTGCGCGTCACCGGCGAAGAAGCGCCGAAATTCCTGAGCGGCATCGTCACGAACGGCGTCGATGCGCTCGCGCCGGGCGATGCCGTCTTCACCGCGCTGCTGACGCCGCAGGGCAAGATTGTCGTGGATTTCTTCGCGGTCGCCGCTGATCCGGAGGAAGGCGGCGGCTTTGTCATCGATGCGCCGGCCGCGCTCGCTGCCGAGCTCGCGAAGAAGCTCGCCTTCTACAAGCTGCGCGCCAAGGTCGAGATCGCGGAGCGCCCCGACCTCGCGGTCGCGATCGTGCTCGACAAGGCACCGCCGGAAGACACCGGCCTCGTCTTCGTCGATCCGCGCCACGCGGGACTCGGCTGGCGCGTGGTGCT
Organism: Xanthobacteraceae bacterium; assembly: GCA_025929595.1. Lineage (GTDB taxonomy): Bacteria > Pseudomonadota > Alphaproteobacteria > Rhizobiales > Xanthobacteraceae > JAUSIF01. The sequence continues at coordinate 8,170 of JAICQA010000076.1, read as the reverse complement.
GCCGCGGGAAGGCTTGGAGGCCGCGCTCACGGAAGCGGGCGCCAGCCTCGTCGAAGCCGATTTCTGGCAGGGCCGCCGCATCTCGCTCGGCATTCCCGAGGGCGGCAAGGACTTCGTCTACGGCGACACCTTCCCGCACGAGGCGGACATGGACCGCATCGGCGGCGTCGATTTCAAGAAGGGCTGCTTCATCGGGCAGGAAGTCGTCTCGCGCGTCGAACGGCGCGACGTAGCGCGCAAGCGGGTGGTGCCGGTGGCGTTTGCCGACGGCGCGCCGGAGGCGGGCACGGAGGTCAAGGCGGGCGAGCGCGCGCTCGGCTTCATGGGATCATCTGCCGGGCGACGCGGACTCGCGATGCTGCGGCTCGATCGCGCAGACGAAGCTATCAAAGCAGGTGAGCCGCTCAAGGCAGGAGGCGTCGAACTTCAGGTTGTTAAACCCGACTGGGCCGATTTCACGTTTCCAGGTGAGACCGAGACCGCCGCCTAAGTTTTATCCCCTCATGCGCGGGCTTGACCCGCGCATCCAGTGTGCGGATCAATTTGCCGCGAAGCCGGCTGGATTGCCGGGTCAAGCCCGGCAATGAGGAAATAAGAGATGACGGCAATCAAACACACCGACGGCATCAAGCGTTGCCCGTGGTGCGGCACCGATCCGTTGTACGTCGACTACCACGACACCGAATGGGGCGTGCCGGAGCGCGACGACCGCGCGCTGTTTGAGAAATTGCTGCTCGACGGATTCCAGGCCGGCCTGTCGTGGATCACGATCCTGCGCAAGCGCGACAATTTCCGTCGCGCGTTCGACGACTTCGAACCCGAGAAGATCGCACGCTACGACAAGCGCAAGACGGCGGCGCTGATGAAGGACGCGGGCATCATCCGTAACCGCATGAAGATCGACGGCGCGGTGCTGTCGGCGCGCGCCTATCTCGACATCATGGAGAAGGGGCCGGGCTTCTCAAGCTACCTGTGGGATTTCGTGGACGGCAAGCCGCTCGACGGCAAGCGCAAGACGATCAAGCAGATTCCGGCGGAGACCGAATTGTCGCGCAAGATCTCGAAGGACCTGAAGGCACGCGGGTTCAAGTTCTGCGGCCCGACGATTGTTTACGCCTTCATGCAGGCGGTCGGCATGGTCAACGACCACCTGACGACGTGCCACCGACACAAGACCGTCGGCGAGAAGAAGCGCAGGCGCTGAACTTTCTCCGGTCATTCCCGCAGTAGCGAGTTCCGAGAAAAATTGCGCCGGTCCCCGCTCCCCGCCTGCGCGGGGACAAGTTTCGCGGGGACGAGCGGTGGGTGCGTCAGCGGTGACGGCGGGCGGGCGGCGACTCGTCGAGCTCTTCCTCGAAAATCGCCATCTCGAAATAAAACGTTCGGCCTTCCTTCTGGTCGTCCGGGTAAACGAAGCCCATGAAGTGCTCGCCGAGATAGACCTCCGCTTCGGGCGGCGCCGGCGTGACGCGCAACTGCGGCGCGTTGAATATCCGGCGCAGATAGTCCTCGACCTTCTTCACCTCCGCCGCCGTCATCGGCTTGGCGCTCGGCTCGTAGATGGCGGGCGCACCCCGTCCCACCACCGCCAGCGCGCCGAGCGGCGCACTCCAACCGAGCGCCAATGCTGCCGCCAACGCACTCGACACTGCCAGTGCAACAAATTGCCGTTTCATGCAGCCCTCCAGCCAAGCTGGGCCTTCCCCGCCGCCAGTCTAGCCCATCCCGCGCGCATAGCGTGCAGGAACTTTGCAGCGGTTGCGAACTGTGAGAAAGGAACCGGCGCACAGCCGCTTCGACGCGGCGCAAACCGCCGGAGCCGCATGGCCGCCAACGAGAAATCCCACCGCGCCTGGCAGCGAATGCTGTCCGGGCGGCGGCTTGACCTGCTCGACCCCTCGCCGCTCGACATCGAGATCGAGGACATCGCGCACGGGCTGGCCCGGGTCGCGCGCTGGAACGGGCAGACGGAAGGCACGCACATCTTTTCGGTGGCGCAGCATTCGCTGCTCGTCGACGCGATCTCGCGCAAGCAGGTGCCGAGCCTGGAGCCGAGCTGGCGGCGGGCGGTGCTGCTGCACGACGCGCCCGAATATGTCATCGGCGACCTGATCAGCCCGTTCAAGGCGATCCTCAAGGAGGATTACAAGAAGGTGGAGGCGCGGCTCCTGCATGCGGTGAACCTGCGCTTCGGCCTGCCTGCACACTGGCCGGCGGCGCTCGAAAAGCTAGTGAAGGCCGCCGATCGCTCGGCGGCTTTCCTCGAGGCCACGAGGCTCGCGGGCTTCTCCGACAGCGAGGCGCGACGCTTCTTCGGGCGGCCACCTGCCCTTAACACGGCGGCGATCAAGTACTATCTCACGCCATGGAGCGCGGACACGGCCAAGCGCCGCTTCCTGCGCCGCTTCAATGAACTCGAACTGAAGTCATGATCCGGATTTGCTCGCTCGCCCGTCTCAATGAAACCGTCAGCGGCTGCCGCGCGCAGCATGTGGTGACGCTCGTGCGCGACGAGGCGCGCGTGTTCCGGCCCGAGGGGATCGAGCCGGACAATCATCTGTGGCTGCAGATGGACGACATCGCCGATCCGATCGACGGGATGATCGCGCCGAGCGAGGCACATGTAGCGAAGCTCGTCGAATTCGCGCAGCGCTGGGATCGCAAGGGCCCGCTGGTCATTCACTGTTTCGCGGGCATTTCGCGCTCGACCGCGGCCGCTTTCATCACCGCCTGCGCGATGGCGCCGGAGCATGATGAGGCGGAGCTGGCCCAGCGCATCCGCAAGGCGTCGCCGACCGCGTCACCCAACCCGCGGCTCGTGGCGCTCGGCGACTCGTATCTGAAGCGGCAGGGCCGCATGGTGAAGGCGGTCTCGGGTATCGGTCTCGGCATCGCCGCCTATGAAGCCGAGCCCTTCGATTTGAAGTGGGATTGAGAAACGTCGACCCGGCCTTCGGCCGCATGCGGCACGAGGCCCGGGACGGCCTTGATCATCGAGGACGGTCCCCGACCGCCGCCTGCGGCGTCCCGGACGACGGGTGTGCTAGTTTTCCGCCATGACTCCCCGCCCCGCTAACCCGGTCGAGATCGGCCTGACCGCCGCGGTCGTCACGATAACGGGCGACGCACCGCAGATTCTCGCGGCGGGCGACGGCCTGCCGACGGGCCCGTTCGATCCGCTGAAGCACCGAACTTTTGAAATTGCGCTACGCACCTTCGTCGCCGAGCAGACCGCGCTCGACGTGGGCTACGTGGAGCAGCTCTACACCTTCGGCGACCGCGGGCGGCATGCGCGCAAGGGCGACACCGGCCCGCATGTAGTGTCGGTCGGCTATCTCGCGCTCACGCGCCTGCCCGAGGATGGACGCAAGCTCACGGAAGCGGGCGCGCGCTTCGAGCCCTGGTACAAATTTTTTCCGTGGGAAGACTGGCGCACGGCGCGGCCCGCGCTCCTCGACAAGACGATCCTGCCCGCGCTGCGCGACTGGGCGAAAACCGCGCCCGCGGAGGCGGGCAAGCCCGGCGCGCGCGAGCGGCTGCGCTTCGCGTTCGGCACGGACAGCGGCGGCTGGGACGAAGAGAAAGTGCTCGAACGTTACGAGCTGCTTTACTCGGCGGGACTTGTGGAAGAGGCGCGGCGCGACGGACGCGAGGCGGCACTTGCGCGCACGAAGTTCGCGCCGCTCGGCGAGGCGATGCCGTTCGATCACCGGCGCATTCTCGCAACCGCGATTGCGCGACTGCGCGCCAAGATGAAGTATCGGCCCGTGGTGTTCGAGCTGATGCCGGCGGAATTCACGCTCACCGAGCTGCAGCGCACGGTGGAAGCGATCGCCGGCCGGCATCTGCACAAGCAAAACTTCCGGCGGCTGGTGGAAGCGACACAGTTGGTCGAACCGACCGGCGAGACATCGACGGCGACCGGGGGGCGGCCGGCGGCGCTCTATCGCTTCCGGCGCGACGTGCTGGCCGAGCGGCCCGTGGCGGGGTTGCGCTTCGGCGGGCGCTAGCACCACTCCGCTCATTCCCGCGCAGCGGAAACGAGCGAAGTGACGAGCATCCCGGCGACTATTGCTCCAGCTTCAGTCCCGCTTCCTTCCAGTCCTTCTTGCCGCCGGCATAGACGGCGACGTTGGAATAGCCCTGCGCGGCGAGCTGCTCGGCGGCGCGATGCGAATTCATGCAGGTGTCGCTTGCGCAATAGACCACGATGGGCGCGTCCTTCGCAGCGACCTGCGCCGGCACGACCGTGCCGAGCTCGGCCGGCGGCAGGACACGGGCGCCCGGCAAATGGCCGGAATCGAAATATTTGCGGTCGAGCGCCTCGAACACGACGGGCGGCTTTTCGCTCAGCAGCGCTTCGGCCAGGGCCTGACGGGTGATTTCCTTCGACATAGCGGTCTCCTTTTCGGCGGTCAGTTATTTGCAAATGCAATTATATGCCACTGGCATTTATTTGCAAGTGCAAGTATCCTGCGGGCGGAGGTCACGAATGCGCGAGGACGATCCGGGATTGCGGGCCTGGAGCCATTTTCTGGGCGCGCATGCGCTCGCGCTTCGGGCAGTGGAGGCGCGGCTCAAGGCGGCCGGCCAGCCGCCGCTTGCCTGGTACGACGTGCTTCTGGAGCTCGAGCGCGCGGACGGGCGGCTGCGGATCGGCGAACTCGGCGATCGGCTGGTGGTCGAGCCCTACAACATGACGCGGCTCGTAGACCGGCTGGAGAAGGAAAAGCTCCTGCGACGCGAGCCGGCGGAAGACGACGCACGCGTCGCCGTCGTGACGATCACCGACAAGGGCAAGGAACTGCGGCGCAGCATATGGCCGCATTACCGCAGGGCGATCCGCGAAGTTTTTGCGGACGCGATCACCGACGCGGACGCGGACGCCATGGTGCGCGCGATGAAAAAAGTGATCGCGCATCTGCGGGAGGCGCGGACAGACGCGTCATAAGCGCGGCAATCAGCGGCCGGCCGGCTGAAACAACTCAACGAGATTGCCGGACGGGTCCATGAGCAGGATCTGCTTTCCACCGGGGCCGGTCACGATGTCGTTCCGGAATTTGACGTTCGCGGAACGCAGCCGTGTCACCTCCGCCTCGATATCGTCGACGATCAGATGAACTCGGTTCCAGCCGCCGGGACTAGGCCGCTCACCATCGGGCATCGGCCTGCCGGCGGAGCTCGCCGGCCCGCTGAGCAGGAGCCGCAGCGAGCCACGTTTCACGTCCGCAAACGCGGGAATGTGCTTAGAAATCAGAGTGAAGCCCAAGTGCTCCGTGTACCACGCAACGGCGGCCCCGACATCTTCCACCATGTAACGAACGTTGACGGTTTCTTCCGACATATGCGCCTCTCACATCAAACGGACCATCATCCCGAAGGTTGCAGTCCGGCAATTTTATCTTGCTTAAGCGACAACACGTGGTCGGCCGGTCAGATGTCCACATCAAGGCCGAGATCGAGCGCGGGCGCGGAGTGCGTCAGCGCGCCGACGGAAATCATATCGACGCCGGTTTCGGCAATCGCAGCGACGGTGTCGAGGTTGACGCCGCCGGAGGCCTCAAGCGCGAGCTTGCCCGATGCGATTTCAACGGCGCGCTTGAGCGTTGCGGTGTCCATATTGTCGAGGAGCGCCACATCCGCGCCGCCGGCATTCAGCACCTCGGCGAGTTCGTCGAGGTTTTCGACTTCGATCTCGACCTTCACGAGATGACCGGCGGAGGCGCGCGCGGCTTTCAGCGCCGCGCCGACGCCGCCCGCGACGGCGATGTGGTTGTCCGTGATCAGGATCGCATCGTCGAGGCCGAAGCGATGGTTCATGCCGCCGCCACAACGCACGGCGTACTTTTCGAGCGCGCGCAGGCCGGGAATGGTTTTGCGTGTGCAGACGATTTTCGCCGTCGTACGCTTCACCTTCGCGACAAAGGCCGCCGTCAGCGTCGCGACGCCGGACAGATGCGTCGCGAAATTCAGCGCGGTGCGCTCGGCGGACAGGATCGCGCGAGCGTTGCCCGCAATTTCCGCCGCCACGTCGCCCGCCTTCAGCGTATCGCCGTCACGCTTCTTCGCGCGGAATTCGATCGAGGGATCGAGCTGCGCGAAGGCTTCCGCCGCGCAGGCAAGGCCCGCAAGCACGCCCGGCTTGCGCGCGGCGAGCTTCGCGGTCGCGTTCTTCCCTTCCGGAATCGTCGCGGCAGATGTGATGTCCCCAGCCCGGCCGAGGTCTTCCGTCAGCGCGCGGCGGACGGCGTCCTCGACGATGAGGGGATTAAGGAAGGCATTCGGGGCGAGAAGGTCGGAACGCATTCTACTCTCCCTCATGCCCGGGCTGGACCCGGGCATCCAGAGCGATCCGCGATGCCTGAGTCTTCTTCCTGGATCGCCGGGTCAAGCCCGGCGATGAGGGAGAAAAATAGATGTGTGTACGTATCATCACGCCGCCTTCGCGTTGGCGCGGGTGGCGATCTTGCGCGCGTCGGCGAGCGTGATGAACGAACGGTGCGCCTGCCCCGGATCGGCCTTCGGGAAATCGGAGCGGAAGTGCCCGCCGCGGCTTTCGGTGCGGGCATAGGCGGAAGCCGCGATCAGGAGCGCCGCCGTGGCCATATTGCGAACCTCGACGTTTGGCGCGGATGTTTCAAGCACTGCGAAGCTGGCGAGCGCGTCGGCGAGGCCCGCGCCGGAGCGGATGACGCCGACATTTTTCTGCATCACCGCGCGCAACTCCACCTCGCCTTCCGCGCTGCCCGGCGCGGGATCGAACAGATCGGGCATCGAGAGCGGCAGCGGCGCCGTCGAAGGTTGTGGGAGCAGGACTTTGACGTCAGCGGCGATGCGGGCGGCAAAGACGATGGCTTCGAGGAGCGAGTTCGACGCCAGTCGGTTCGCACCATGCGCGCCGGTACAGGCCACCTCTCCTGCGGCCCACAGGCCGTCGAGCGACGCGCGGCCGTTCGCGTCGGTGAGCACGCCGCCCATGTGATAGTGCGCAGCGGGCGCAATGGGGATCGGCTGTTTCGACGGATCGATGCCGGCCGCCTGGCAGGCAGCGAAAACGGTCGGAAAACGCCCCGGGAAATTCCCGACACCGCGCCCGTCGAGGAAAGCGCCGCGGCCCGCCGCGATTTCGGCGAAGACGCCGCGCGCGACCACGTCGCGCGGCGCAAGCTCGGCGTCGGGATGGAGCGCGAGCATGAAGCGCTCGCCCTTCTCGTTGACGAGCGTTGCACCCTCGCCGCGCAGCGCTTCGGTCGCGAGCGGCGCGGGATCGCGGCCGACATCGAGCGCGGTCGGATGGAATTGCACGAATTCGGCGTCGGCAATGAGCGCGCCCGCGCGCGCGGCGGCAGCGAGGCCGTTGCCGCGTGCCTCGCGCGGATTGGTGGTGACCGCGTAAAGTCCGCCGACGCCGCCGGTCGCGAGCACGACGGCGCGCGCCGGCAGTTCGAGCGGCACGCCGCCCGACAGCGGACGCAGGCGCATGCCGGTGATGCGACGGCCGTCGGTGAGCAGATCGTCAAGCTTCAGGCCCTCGAGCACGCGGATCGAAGGCGTCCCGTGCACGGCGGAAATCAGCGCCTGCATGATCGCCGCACCGGCGCGGTCGCCCGCCACATGCACGATGCGGCGCGCGGAATGCGCGGCTTCGCGCGAGAGCAGATAGTGTCCTGCAAGATCGCGGTCGAACGGGACACCGTAGCGCAGGAGATCGGCGATGCGCGCGGCCGCCTCGCCTGCCATCAGCCGCGCCACATTTTCGTCCACGAGCCCCGCGCCCGCCGCGAGCGTGTCCGCAACATGACTCTCAATGGTGTCCCCCTCACCCACGGCGGCGGCAATGCCGCCCTGCGCCCAGGCCGACGACGCGCCCTCGCCGATGGGTGCGGCGGTGATGACTGTTACCGGACGGGGCGCGAGCTTCAGCGCGCAAAAGAGGCCCGCGAGTCCGCCGCCGACGATGATGACGTCGTCGATGGCGGTGGGGGATTGGGCGGGAGACGTTTTGCTATTCATTTCCTCGTCATCCCGGCCGAGGGCGAAGCCCGAGAGCCGGGATCGTCCTGCAGTTGACTGAGAACGGCCTCGGATCGCGCTTCGCGCGTCCGGGGCGACGGGTCAATTCTTCAGCGCGATCATCCGCTCAACCGCGCGGCGGGCGCGGCCGGCGATC
>JAICQA010000438.1 GCA_025929595.1 Xanthobacteraceae bacterium | reverse complement strand
TCCTTGCTGTCGTTCGCCTCGTAGGTGACGCACAGCACGCGCGGTGCGGGCGGATCGCACAGAAAGAGATAGACCAGCGCGCCGTCCGAGCGCACGGCGATGAGCTTGCCCTTCACTGCGATAGTGGTGATCTCGTCGGGCTGCCCGAGCTTCGCGAGCGCGCCGCGCAACTCGCCGCAAGGCACCTCGAAGGACGGTGCGGGCTGCGCCGCCGCCTCACCCGCAAACAAAAGAAGCGCCGCGAGCGGCACGATGCGCACCGCCGCCATCATCGCCCGCCGGCCTGCCATCGGGCCGCGTCCTCGAGCCGGTCGTCGCCCCAGAACAGTTCTCCGGCGGAGACGAAGCTCGGCACGCCGAAGATGCCAAGCGCGCGCGCCTCGTCCGTCGCGGCGCGCCAGGCCGCGCGCACGTCGTCCGCTTCCGCCCGGGCGCGGACGCGATCGGGGTCCTGGCCGATCTCCCGCAGGCTGTCGCCGAGATTGGGCTCGGCGCCGGGCTCTGCGTGGTCGTGAAACCAGCGCCGGTAGGTGGCGCGCACGTAAGCCGGGCACCAGTCTTCGAACGCGCCAACGACCGCGACGCGATTGGCGAGTTCGTATTCCTTGATCGGATAGGGCGGCGTCGGGCGGAGCGGAAAGCCGTAGGCCGCCGCGCGCCGTCCCGCGTCGCGCCAGGAATAGGCGAGCTTCGCCGGCTTGGATGCGGGAAAATTGTCCATCTCTTTCATGATCACGCGAATGGAGAACGGCCGCCAGCGAAACGCAACATTCTCCCGCCGCGCGATCTCATCGATGCGCATGACGGCGAGATAAGTGTAGATGCTGCCGATCGAGAACCAGAAATCGATGGGCGGTCGCGGCATCGTCGTCTTGCTCCCCTCAGCCCGGCTTGTGACACACGGCTTCGATGTTGTGTCCGTCCGCATCGAGCACAAACGCTGCGTAGTAGTTCGGATGATAGAGCGTACGCAGGCCCGGCGCGCCGTTGTCGCGCGCGCCGGCGGCAAGCGCCTCACGGTGGAACGCATCGACCGCCGCGCGGCTTTGCGCGACGATCGCCACATGCAGCGGATGCTCGAGCTTGCCCTCGCCGCCGATCCAGAAATCGGGCTTACCGTCCGCGCCGAAGCCCGCCGCCGGGAAGCCCGAGGGATTCGTCTCCGCCGGCACTTCCATGACGAGCTTATAGCCGAGCGGCGCGAGCGCACGCGCATAGAACTCCTTCGCGCGCTCGTAGTTGGAAACGGCGTAGCCGACGTGGTCGATCATGCGAGGCTCCTCTGCTGATCCAGAGAATCGCGCAACAATGCGCTCAGAATACGGATCGCTGCCATTCGGCCTCATGAAGAGCAGCGCATTTTCTCGTCATGGCCGGGCTTGTCCCGGCCATCCACGTCTTTTTCACGTCCTTGCTGCAAGACGTGGATGCCCGCAACAAGTGCGGGCATGACGAGAGAATTAGCCAACGCTCCGCGGCCGCGGTCAGCCTTTTTCTCCCGGCGGCCGATAGCGGATCGACGAGGCCTTTTTCATCGCCGCCATCGCTTCCTCGACGCTCAGCAGAACGGTGGTCTGGATCGAACTCAGCGCGCCGCCCGAGCCGATCGCGAGCGCCGTCGCGGCCATCGAGGCATTGTCCGGCGCCTCGAACAGATTGTAACCGTCGTGTTCGCCGAAGGCGTACCAGTAGCCGTGCAACTTCCCGCCGGCTGCTTCGATGTATTCCTTCGCCGCCGCCCGGCGGTCTTCCGGGTTCTTGATGAGCTTCGCCCAAGTCGCCGGCGTGTAACTGAAACGGGTCAGGTATAACGGCATCGGCCCTTCTCCCTGTTTTTCATCGCGCCCCGCGCTGGGGCACGGATCAAGCGTGCGCTCCGCGCGCGTGCGCGGCAAGACCGCGACGCCGCTCCGAAGTTCACCT
>JAICQA010000453.1 GCA_025929595.1 Xanthobacteraceae bacterium | reverse complement strand
GGCGGCGGGGGTGATGTCCTTTGCCGGGCCGCGTTCGCTGTTCCTGTTCATCGCCGGAACGCAGGCGGCGCTGGCCGGCTTCGTCTTCTACCGCACCAAGGTGCAGGCGCCGCCGGCGCAGCCCGACAAGACCGACTTCGATCTCGCGACCACGTCGCAGGTGGGCGCGGTGACACCGACGGAAGAGCTCAATCCGGCGGACGAATATGTCGTGGCGCCGGAGCCCTATGCGCCGCCGCCGGAAGAGGAAGCGCGCTAGCGCGCGACGGTGACCGGTGCGAGGCCGGCGGCGCGCGGCGGCTCGTAGGCCGAGAAGCCCATTTTCTTGGCTTCGTAATAATAGCCGCGGGCATAGAGCGCGACGGCGCGGTCCGGGTTGCCGCCGGCGGCGCGGTACGCGCCCGCGAGATATTTCATCGCGTAGGTCATGTTGGTTTCGGCGTCGAGCAGGCCCTGCGCGTTGCCGCGATAACCCATGGCCTGCGCGGTGCCGAGGCGGATCTGCATCAGGCCGTAATTGCCCTTGCTGACCGCGCGCGCGTTGCCGTTGCTCTCGCGCCGGACGACGCGGCGGGCGAGCTCGATCGGCACGCCGGCTGTGGCTGCATGCGCGGCGATGCGGGCGTCGAGCGCGGCGTCCCAGGCATAGGCGCGCTGCGCGGGTGCGACCGGCGCCACGATGGCCTGCGGCGCAACAAATGCGAAGGGAAGGCCGGGCGCGATGCGCGCCTGAACCTTGTTCGACTGCGCGGCGCGCGCCGGCGGGGCGCCCGGAGCCGCGTAGGGCTTCACGTAGAAGGGCGGCGAGTCGACGGCGGGATCGAAAGCGGAAGCGGGAATGGCGGTGGAAACGGCGAGAACCAGGGTGGTGATCGCTACGCGCATAGAGGCTCCATCGAATCGTGTAAGCCTCCCCCGCCGCGTGTCTTGTGATTGGGAATTTAGGCAAAAGCTGGCCAAATGCGGGGTATTCGCGCGGCCCGTGGAACCCATTGCGCGCATCAAGGTTAACCGGCGCGGGGCGGACTGCTGGAGCCGCCGATGCTGCGCTGGGCGATCATCTTCCTCGTCATCTCGCTGATCGCGGGCGGCTTCGGGCTTGCCAACATTTCCGACGTCACGCGCAAGATCTCGTTCGTGCTGTTCGGCCTGTTCTTCCTCGGCTTCCTGGTCATGCTCGGAATCGCGCTGTTGGTGCTCGAGGCGACGGAAGGCGTTTCACTCGGCACGGATGTGTTGTTCGTCGCGCTGCCGAGCGCCAACGGGTCCGCGCGAAGCGCGGCCCGATGACAGGCTCCCGCGCGAGGAGCCAGCGCGACAGGTTTTGACGTCGCGGCGCGGTGAGCGGAAGAAGGAGGACGGAATGCCGGCCAAATCGAAGAAGCAGCAGAAGGCGGCGGGCGCCGCGCTCTCCGCCAAGCGCGGCAAGCGCAAGAAGAGCAGCCTGAAGGGCGCCTCGCGCGGCATGTATGAATCGATGAGCAAGACCGAGCTGCGCAAGATGGCGAAGACCAGGCGCAAGGGCAAACCGACGCGCAAGCGGAAGAAGGGGAAGAAGTAGCTTAAAGCGACTCATTTTATTCCGCTCATTCCCGCCCACGGGTCCGCGCTTCGCGCGGCCCGAGGGTAAACTCCAGCGGGAATCCAGACTGGGTCCCCGCTGGAGTTTATCCTCGGGCCGCGCGAAGCGCGGACCCGTGGGCGGGGACGAACGGATAGCTTGATGAAAAACGGCAACGGAAAATCGAAGAAGCCAATCGGCTCCGCCAAGCCTTCACGAATC
>JAICQA010000374.1 GCA_025929595.1 Xanthobacteraceae bacterium | reverse complement strand
TCCTGCTTGCTCACAATCTGCGCGGCGACGGAACGCGCGACGCCGCCCGCGCCGCCGAGCACGACCGGCTCGCCGGTCTGCGCGCTGGAAGACTGATCGAAGCCGAGCGCGGGCAGGTCGAGCCGGCTCAGCGTCTGCACAAGGCCGAAGCCGGTCTCATAATCGTAAGCGAGCACATGTCCTGGCACCACGCGGCCGTCGATCAGTGTCAGCCAGACTTCTTCCGCTTCCGTAATGAGGTAGCCGATCGTGAGTACGAGGCCGCTGCTGCGGATGACCGCGCCGTGACCCGTGCGTTCGGTTCCGAGAATGTCGGCGGTGAAGGCGTCGGACGGAATAACCGCGCGTAGCCCCACGACCGACGAGAGCGCCTGGTCGAGATCGTAGCCATAGTCGCGCGGACTCGGCTGCAAGGCCGGGGGTACGGTCCAGTCGGTCGCCTGCGGCATGGGGCCTCCGAACGGCCAAGACTATCTATTCGGCGCGGCAATTGCACCCATATGGGTTTGTTCGGATGGTCTGGACGGACGGCCTTCATTCCCTTATCGGTGCCCCGGTGAATACCGATCCAAACAATGATCTCGACCGTGAGCTTCTGCTGTTCGAGCAGAAGTTGCCGAAATTCTTTTCCGGTGTCGTCGATTGGGTGCGCCGGCCGACCTCGCGCCTGATCCGGCTGCCGGTCGCCTTCCTGCTGATCCTGTTCGGCATGTTCGGGTTTCTGCCGGTGGTCGGCTTCTGGATGATCCCGCTCGGGCTTCTTCTGATCGCGCGCGACGTTCCCGCGCTCGAGCCGCCGCTTGCGAAGCTGCTGGGCTGGGTCAACCGCAACTGGCCGGGTGGAAAAAAAGAAAAGACCGATCAGCCGCCGCGATAAATCCGCGCGTACCGCCGCCCGAGCGCGGTGAGCACTTCATATCCGATCGTTCCCGCGTGCGCCGCGAGCTCATCGATGCCGATCTCCTCATTCAGGATCGTCGCATAGTCGCCCCGCTTCACTGCGTCGTCGGGCACTGCGCTGACGTCGACGGCGAAGAAGTCCATCGAGATGCGCCCCACGAGCGGACAGCGCTGCCCGGCAACAATCGCCTCGGCACCCGCACGCGTATCGGAGCCGCCCACCGCGCGGAAGATTCCGTCCGCGTAGCCCGCGCCGCAGATCGCCACGCGCCCATCCTGTGTCAGATGATGTTGTGCACCGTAGCCGACCGCGTCGCCTTTCTTCGCTTTTCGGACCTGCACGATGCGGATGTCGACGCGCACCACAGGCTGCATCGCATTGTCGCCCGCGAGCAGGGCGCGACCGCCGTATAGCGAAATGCCCGGACGCACGAGATCGAATATCGCATCCGTCTGCCCAAGGATGCCGGCGGAATTGGCGAGCGAAGCGGGTACGCCGGGGAAAAGGGAGGCGAGTGCGCGAAACTCGCCGATCTGCCGCGCGTTCATCGGGTTCGTCGGCTCGTCGGCGCATGCGAGATGGCTCATGACGAGGCTCGGCCGAAAATTCAGCAGTCGCATGCGTTCGGCCAGCGCAGTCGCGTCCTCGCGGCTCAATCCGTGTCGCGTCATGCCGGTATCGATGTGAATGGCGGCGGGCAGCGCCTCGCCGCTCGACGCAGCGAACGCGTCCCATTCGTCGATCTCCGGCCATGAGCCGAGCACGGGCTCAAGCCGGAGCTTGCGAAATTCGGCGGCGGTGCCCGGCGCAAGCCCGTTCAGCACATAAATCGTCGCGGTCGGCAGGGTCGCGCGCAGCCGCCGCGCCTCGTCGACCAAGGCAACAAAGAATATGTCGCACCCGGCTTCGGCCAACGCGGCCGAGGCACGCTCAAGACCGATGCCGTAGGCATCTGCCTTGACCACGGCCGAGCAAAGCGCCGACGCCGCGCGCTTTTTCAGCTCGCGCCAGTTGGCAGTCAGTGCGCCGAGATCGACGGTCAATACCCCGGCGGCCTCTTCCGGCCGCAAGACGGTGTGGCTGGATTTCCCCGGCGCATTCATGGCGGTTCGAGCCTAGCCGCTTGCGCGTACCGATGCACGCGTGGCCCGCCGCATTATCCCATCCGGTCGGGTAGCTGGTCTTCACGGGCGAGATTGCCGAAGCGGGTGAATTGCGGCTCGAAGGAAAGCTTCACGGTGCCGGTCGGGCCGTGACGCTGCTTGCCGATGATGATTTCGGCGCGGTTCTTCGCCGCCTGCAAGTCCGTGTCCCATTTGAACCACTCTTCGGTGCCTTCGCGCGGCTCTTTATTCCGCAGATAGTATTCGTCGCGGTAGACGAACATCACCACGTCGGCATCCTGCTCGATCGATCCTGACTCGCGGAGGTCGGAGAGTTGCGGGCGCTTGTCGTCGCGGCTTTCCACCTGACGTGAGAGCTGGGAGAGAGCGAGGATCGGCACGGCAAGTTCTTTGGCGAGCGCCTTGAGGCCGGTGGTGATCTCCGTCACCTCTTGCACGCGGCCTTCCATCGCGCGGCGGGAGGAGCCCGACAGCAACTGGATGTAGTCCACCACCATCAGGTCGAGCCCGCGCTGGCGCTTCAGACGGCGCGCGCGCGCCGCGAGTTGAGCGATGGAGATGCCGCCCGTCTCGTCGATATAGAGCGGGATCGATTGCATCATCTGCGC
>JAICQA010000173.1 GCA_025929595.1 Xanthobacteraceae bacterium | reverse complement strand
TCCGCCGACAGATCGACGATCTTCAGGTTCTCGTGCTTCTCCATCAGCCCCTTGATCACGAGTTGCGTCGTGCCATGCGGCAACGCGCAGAACACGAGATCGAGGTCGCCCGCATTCATCTCCTCGATGGTCACGAGCTTTGGCAGATCGTAACCCGCGAAATGACCGAACACGGACGCCATAGGCTGGCCCGCGCGGCGGTCGGCGGTGAGCGCCTTGATGGAGACTTTCGGGTGACGCAGCAGAAGACGCACCAACTCGGCGCCGGTGTAGCCGGACGCGCCGAGGATGCCGACCGACGCCGTGTCGCCGGTGGAACTTTTGCCTGTGCTCTTGGCCTTCTTCGCCTCTGCCATGGCCGCCTCCATTGCGGCGCGTTGCATACAGGAAATGAACCCGCGGCGAAAGCAGCGGGTTCCGGCCTGCTACTTGCGGCGCTTCTCCGCCACCAGCCCGACCATGGTCATCGCCATGGTGGCCGCCGCGATCGCGGTGATGTCGGCGTGGTCGTAGGGCGGGGAGACTTCCATCACATCGAAGCCGACGAAATCGACGGGTCCCAGTGCCCGCAGGATGGCCATCGCCTCGCGCGACGTGAGCCCGCCCGAAACCGGCGTGCCGGTGCCGGGTGCAAAAGCCGGATCGAGGCAGTCGATGTCGAAGGTGAGATAGGCGCGGCCCTTCCCGACCCGGCGCAGGACGCGCTCGACAACCTTCTGCACGCCGCCCGTCTCGACTTCGTGGCCGAACACGATTTCGATGCCGCATTCGTCGGGCGCGTGGGTGCGGATGCCAATCTGGATCGAGTGCTCCGCGTCGACCAGCCCCTCCTTCACCGCGCGGGCGACGAACGCGCCGTGATCGATCCGCTTCGGATCGTCCGCCGCCGGATGCCAGGTGTCCTGATGGGCGTCGAACTGGACGAGCGCCAGCGGGCCGTGTTTCGCGGCGTGTGCCTGCAGCAATGAGTAGGTGACCGAGTGATCGCCGCCGAGGGTCAGCAGCGTCGAGCCCGCGCCAATGATCTGCGCTGCCTGCGCCTCGATTACGCCCGGCATCAGGTCGATCCGCCCATGGTCGATGCCGCAGTCGCCCCAGTCGATCACGTTGAGTTTGTCATAGAGATCGAAGCCGAACGGATATTGCGGATCGCCGTCGAGGATCGCGGAGGCGCGTCGTATCGCCTGTGGACCGAAGCGCGCCCCGGGGCGGTTCGATGTCGCGGCGTCGAACGGCACGCCCCAGACGACAAGGTCGGCGCCCTTCAGGTCGCGGCTGTAGCGCCGGCGCATGAAGGAAAGCGCGCCCGAGAACGTCGGCTCCTGCGCGCCGCCAAGGCGGTCGCCGGTGAAGGCGTTGTCGGTCGGCCGCATCGGTCCTTCGGTCATGGTCACCTCGTGCGCGAGGTGTAACAGAAATGCGCTCCGATTGCCCGCCAATGCCACCCGCGTTAGGCTGCGGGCGAATTGGATAGGAGCGAGGCAATGGCCGCCGACGGCACCTGGAATATCGCAATCGAAACGCCCATGGGCACGCGCAACACGACGCTCGTGCTGAAGACGGAAGGCGGCGCGCTGAAGGGCACGCAGTCCGAGGGCTCGAACTCGACGGAGATCGCCGATGGGACGGCGGACGGCAACCAGCTCTCGTGGAAAGTATCGATCACCGACCCGATGCCGATGGACCTCGACTTCACCGCGGAAGTGGACGGCGACAAGATCAGCGGCAAGGCCGCCACGATGATGTTCGGCAGCTTCCCGTTCACGGGAACGCGCAGCGCCTGATCTCCGCTTCGATGGCCGAGCAGATTTTCCGCCACCCGATCGGCGCAGTCGAACAACGGCTGCGCCGTCTTTATTGCGAGACCCTGCCGAAGCTCGGCATCCCGCACTTCATTGTCGGCGCGCAGGGCGCGCGCTTCTATATCGGCAATGAGGACATGATCGACCGCCACATCGGCTGGGATTCGATCTGGGACCCGGTGCAGCTCAACCGGCTTGGCGCTCTCTGCCGCGCCAATCGCTTCGACCGCTTCCTCGACATCGGCGCCAACACCGGCTTTTACAGCATCCTGCTCACTGACCGTGGACTCGTCCCGGAAGCGCTCGCCTTCGAGCCCGATCCCGGCACGCGCGAGTTGCTCAACACCAACATCGCGCTGAACGGTCTCGGCGGAAAAATCCGCGTGCTGCCATACGCGCTCGGTGAAGCGACCGGAACTGCGATGCTCACGCAATCGTCGGAGATCAATCGCGGCGAGTCGTGGATCGAGCACGTGGAGATGCCGGCTGGCGCGGACACCGTGACGGTCGACGTGCGCCGTCTCGACGACGAGTTCGCGTTCAAGGGCGAGACACTGCTCGCGAAGATCGACGTCGAGGGCTACGAGTTTCACACGCTGCGCGGCATGGAGCGGACGCTGCGCGAGAATTCCTGCTATCTCCAGGTCGAGCTTTACTCTCCCCATATCGAGGAACTGAAGGCCGCCTTCGTCCAACTCGGTTATCGCTATCTCGACACCTGGGACATCGACCATTACTTCACGAATATCGACGGGCTCACGTGACTTCCGGTGCCGCGCCCACGATGAAATAGGTGCGGGTGCGGCCAAGGCTCTTGATGTCGATTTCGCCGCGCGCCTCGAAGACGAAGGCGTCGCCGGCGGCCTCGCGGAACGCTTCGCTGACATGGATGCGGCTCGGCACGCCATGCGACTCCATGCGGGCCGCGACGTTCACCGCGTCGCCCCACACGTCATAGGTAAAGCGCGTGTCGCCAATGATGCCGGCGGTGGCGCCGCCGTGGTGCACGCCGATGCGGAAGGCAAGCTGCTCCGCGCCGAGCGGCGGACGCACCTGCTGCACGGCAAGCAGGGCGAGAGCAAAGCGGCCGATCGCACGCGCGCCGCGTGCGCGATCACCTGCAAGGCCGCCGACCGCCATATAGCAATCGCCGATCGTCTTGATCTTCTCCACGCCATGTTCCGCGCACAGGGCGTCGAGCGAGCGGACCAGACCGTCGAGATAATCGACGATCTCCTCCGGCGGCAGCGCGCGGGCGGCATTGGTGAAGCCTGCGAGATCGGCGAACAAGACGCTCAACCCGTCGATGCGGTCGGCGATGCGGCGATCCGGGGCCGCCGTCAGGCGCTGCACGACGGAATCCGGCAGAAGCGAGGATGTGAGCGCGGCGGCGCGGGCATATTGATCTTCGAGCGCGACCTCGGTCCGGCGCAGCGTCGACAGCACGAAATAGATGATCAGCGTATTGACGACGGCCACGTTGATCATGGCCTGGAACGACACCACCCGTTGCAGGCGGGCATCGCTCGCTGCGAGTAATCCGTGCTCCGGCGTGAAGGGCAGCGATACGACGAGGCTCACGGCCGCTAAAGCAAACCACGGGAGATAGGCCCGCGGGTATTCGACGCCGAACAGGAAGAGGATAGTGCCGGACAGCGTGAGGTAAACATAAAGCTGGCTTTCGCGGCCCAACAGCACGAGCGCGGAGAGGATCGCAACGATCGAAAGGATGACGATCGCATGGGCGGCCGCGTTGGCGCCCGACCGGTGCAGAAGCGGCACGGCGAGCATCGCCACTGCGAACGCCGCGTTGAGCAGGATCAGCGGCAGAAGGCCCGACGGGTCGTAGAACGCATAGAAGCCGATATGCGCGACGATGTTCGCCGCCGACGCGAACGCGAACATGTTCGTGAAGCGCTGGCGACGAACGATCAGGGGATCGCGCGAGACAATGCCGAGGGTTGTCAGCCGCTCAAGCCATGCAGGAAAGGGCGCGCCGGCCTGCGGCGCGGCCTGCACGATCTGTCGCAAGCGGCTCATGCCTCCGGCCATCACGCCGTTCCCCGGACGACTCGACACCGGTCGAATATCATCATTTGTAGAGCCTGGCCCGCCTTGCTGTGCCCGGCCGGACTCCGGTCCCGCAATGACGAATTCGGAGTCGCCGTGCCATGATCCCAACAAACTGATTCGTCACTGAAAAGCCGCTCATGTCCCCTCGCCGTTTCGCCGCCAAGAATTCAAGCAAGTCGGTCAAGAAGTCCAAGGCCCCGGCACGTGCCGCGGCCAAGGGCAAGGCTGGCAAGAAGTCCGCCGGTCAGGACGACCTGTTCGCCGCCTCGAAGAGTACGAAGGCGGCCGAGAAATCCGCCAAGGCGCCGAAGCGCGGCGGCGAATATGGCGCGCACCACATCGAAGTGCTCGAGGGCCTTGAGCCCGTGCGCCGCCGCCCCGGCATGTATGTCGGCGGCACCGACGAGCGCGCGCTGCATCATCTCTTCGCCGAAGTCATCGACAACGCGATGGACGAGGCGATCGCGGGTCATGCCACCTTCATCGAAGTGGACATGGAAGCCGACGGCTTTATTTCCGTCATGGACAATGGCCGCGGCATTCCCGTCGAGGCCCATCCGAAATTCAAAAAGAAATCCGCGCTCGAAGTCATCATGACGACGCTGCACGCGGGCGGAAAATTCCACCACGAGGTCTATGAAACTTCGGGCGGCCTGCACGGCGTCGGCGTTTCGGTCGCGAACGCGCTCTCGGAAGTGCTCGAGGTCGAGGTGTCGCGCGGCGGCGAACTCTACAAGCAGACTTACAAGCGCGGCACGCCGCAGGGCCCCGTCAAGCTTGTCCAAAAGGGCGTGAAGCGGCGCGGCACGCGCATACGCCTCCGCCCCGATCCGCAGATCTTCGGCGAAGGCGCCTCGTTCAAGGCGCCGCGCGTCTTCCGCATGACGAAGGCGAAAGCGTATCTCTTCGGCGGCGTCGAAATCCGCTGGACCTGCGACAAGTCGCTGACCAAAGGCACGGACGTTCCCGAGGAAGCGACTTTCCATTTCGAGAACGGCCTGCGCGATTACCTGACGCAGGAAATCGAGGGCCAGACGCTCGTGAACGCGGAGCCGTTCTTCGGCTCGGCGGAAAAGAAAGGCCTCGGCAAGGCCGAATGGGCCATCGCCTGGACCGCCGATCACGACGGCTTCTTCAATTCCTACTGTAACACGATCCCGACGCCCGAGGGTGGCACGCACGAAAACGGCCTGCGGTCGGCGCTGGTGCGCGGGCTGAAGGCGCATGGCGAGCGCATGGGCAACAAGCGAGCGGCCGTCATCACCGCGGAAGACGCGGTGGTGGGTGCCGCGATCATGCTCTCGGTCTTCATCCGCGACCCGGAATTCCAGGGCCAGACGAAAGACCGCCTCGCCAACTCGGAGGCCGCGCGCCTTGCCGACTCTGTGGTCGGCGACGCGTTCGAACACTGGCTCGCGGGCAATACGCTGGAAGCCAACAAGCTCCTCGACTGGGTGGTCGACCGCGCCGAAGAACGCCTGCGGCGGCGCCAGGAAAAGGATATCGCGCGCAAGTCCGCGGTGCGGAAGTTGCGTCTGCCCGGCAAGCTCGCGGACTGCTCGGCGAGCGCGGCCGCGGGCTCGGAGCTTTTTCTCGTCGAAGGCGACAGCGCCGGCGGGTCGGCCAAGCAGGCGCGCGACCGGCAGACGCAGGCCGTGCTGCCGCTACGCGGCAAGATCCTCAACGTCGCGAGCGCCGGCCGCGACAAGGTCACGCAAAACCAGCAACTCTCCGATCTATTGCAGGCGCTCGGCTGCGGCACGGGCGTGCCTTACCGCGACGAAGCGCTGCGCTACGACAAGGTGATCGTAATGTGCGACGCGGACGTGGATGGCGCCCATATCGCGTCGCTCCTCATCACCTTCTTCTACCGCGAGACGCCGAAGCTGATCGAGAACAGCCACCTCTATCTCGCCGTCCCGCCGCTCTACAAGCTCACCTATGGCGGCACGACGGTTTACGCGCGCGACGACAAGCACAAGGAAGAGCTCCTGAAGACGGCGTTCAAGGGCAAGAAGAACATCGAGGTGAACCGTTTCAAGGGCCTCGGCGAGATGCTGCCCTCGCAGCTCAAGGACACGATGAACCCGAAGACGCGCACGCTGCTCCGGGTCACCGTGAAGGACGCGCAGAAG
>JAICQA010000157.1 GCA_025929595.1 Xanthobacteraceae bacterium | reverse complement strand
GCCGCGGCGGACGCGACCGACTCGATCGCTTCTTACATCTCGCCCGGCGCACGATCCCGGCGCGGCCTGAATGAAGACTACTCGGCCGACGTCTTCACCCTGATGCGATCCGGCGATCGATCAACGATCATGGCGATGCTTGGTGCAGCGATCGCTGCCGGATGGCTGGTCGGGCGAACCGTGCCCTCGTCGAAAAGTCGCTGACCGCTAGGTTTGCGCGGCTCCCACCGTATCAGCCATGACGGCCCCGCGCCGGCCGATCGGTCTTGGCCGGTTCGTCGTCGAGTCCGTCGACGTCTGATGTTCGATCTCGGCGTTCAATTCGCCGCCGAACAGGATCGCAATGACCGAGAGCCACATCCACATCATCAGGCCGATACCGGTGCCGAGCGAACCATAGGTCGCGTCGTAATTCGCGAAATTCTGAATATAGAAAGAGAACGCGGCCGAGCCTGCGAGCCACAGGACGGCTGCCGCGACGCTCCCCGCACTCAACCACCGCCATTGCGCGCGTTCGCGGCTCGGGCCGTAGCGATAGAGGATCGCCAGACCGAACAGCACGGCCACGATCAGGATCGGCCATCGCCCGTATCTGAAGAGCCACTCGGTCGCGGCGCCAAGACCGACATGTTCGAGCAGGATTGGTACGACCACGACGGCGCCGATGCCCAGGAGCACGGCCGCGACCGCGCCAGCCGTGAGCGTCAGCGAGATCAGATTTAATTTGAGAAAACTGCGCTTCTCCGTTTCCTCGTAGACGACATTGAGGGCGTCGATGATCGCCTTAAGGCCGGCATTCGCGCTCCAGATCGCGATCGCAACGCCGACGATAAAGCCGAACCCAAGCTCCGTGTTGCCGCGCGCGGTCAATCGCCCGATCTGCTCGCGCACGACCGACACGGCTTGCTCCGGCGCAAAGCCCGACACCAATGCGATATGCCCCTCGATCGTCGCAGGATCGGTGAACAATCCGTACATGGAGACGATGGCGGTGACGGCCGGGAACAAGGCAAGCAGCGCGAAGAACACGACGCCCGCGGAGATGGCGAACAGGCGATCGTCCTGGATCTGAGCGTAGGTTCGCCACAGGATGTCTTTCCATCCTTGCCAGGGAATTCCCCAAGGTGAACGTGCACGCCGCCCGCGGCCGTGCTCGAGCGCACGGCGATGCTGAACGTCGACCGGCTCGGCCGCGCTGCCGCTTCCGAATGCCCCTCTGCCTGTATGTGGACGATCGGGCGACAGCAGCGCCCGCAGGAAGGCAAAGCCGACAACGACGCCGGCCGCGCGCAGAAGGGATGGCGATTCCAACCTCCGGCGGTCCTGCGCGACGCTTCTCATGCCCGGCATAACGCCGGCGCAGGGCGAATGTTCACCTAAGCTCGACCGTTTACTGCCGCGACAGCCGCTGCGTCTTGAAGAGCGAGCTGGTCGGCACCGGGTCGGACGCGAGCGGTTGGTCCGGATAGCGCGACTTGTAGCGCTGAATGAACGTGCCGAGGCTATCAAAGCTCGCTAGCGCGCGCGCGGCTTCGGTCAACGTGCGCGGGGTCGCGCCCTCGCTCGAGATCAGAAGCTCCAGCACTTTGCCCTCGGTCGTGGCGCCCATCTTCTTGGCGAACTTTTCCTTGATCCGCGACAGGCCGAGCTGTTCGCCGCCAAGTGTGTAGGCGAGTGCCGCGCGCAACACATCGTGACGGTCGGAGGCGTCGAGCGCCTCCTCCCCTTTCCAGCGCTCGCCGACGAGCGCCTCGAGCCGCTCCCCCGACTCGCGCCAGTTGCGGGCGGCCCAGAAAATGTCGGCGCGCAGCCGGTCCGCGTCGGGGCCGCGCAGATTCTCCATCAGCTCGACCGCGGTCTGATGCCGGCCCGTCTCCGACAGCGCGCGCGCCTCGACGAACATGCGTTGCTCGCGCAGTTCGTTGGGCATATGCGGCATCCGGGTCGCACTCAGGACGCGCACTGCTTCAGCGGGCTTGCGGTTCATCAGATGCACGATCGCGAGCTTGGCCGCGACCTGTGCCTTGGCGGCGCCCGTCAGCCGGTAGTGGACCTGGTGATCGAGGAGCTCGGCCGCCTGTTCCAGCAGGTCGATCGACACGAGCCGGTCGGCGAGCCGCCGGATCAGCTCGTCGCCGCGCCGGCCGATCGGCGTCAGCCGGCTGAAGTCGTAATAGATCGCCAGCGCTTCGATGGCCGGCAGCGTTTCCGCCTTGCCGGTGAGGAACAGATCCTCGAACACAGCCGCCATCTCGCCGTGGAATTCATGCGTGGCATCGGCTTCCGGATCGACGACCAGCGCCGCGTCCAGCAACTGGAAGGCGTCGCGATAACGCGACTCGGCGACATAAAGCCGGCCAAGGAGGCGGATCGTGTCGAGCTCGATGCGGTCGCCGCGCCACATGATGGCGAGCGTCTCGAGCCGCTCGACCGCCTTGCTGCGCGCCAATTCCCCGCGCGCCTGACGCATGGCGATGGAATGCAATCGCGCTTCCGCAGAGGCCGGACCCTCGTCGAGGCCGGCAACGGAGTCATAAAGTGTCGTGGCGCGGTCGAACCGGCCGACGCCCTCGGCGACACGCGCCGCGAGCAGGACAAGCTCGGGCTGGTCCTCGACCGGCACCTTGGCGACTTCGAGGTCGTGCAGGTAACGGGTCGCGTCGTTCAAGTCGCGCACCTCGATGGAGGCCCGCGCCGCGGCAAACAGCACGCGCCGCTGGAGTTCGGACGGCAGGTCGTCGAACGACTCGGCGCCGGCCCGGAGCGCATCGCGTGCGAGCGTCCACATACCCATGTCGGCATAGGCGGCCGCGCGCAAATTCGCCGCCTCCGCAACATCGGCGACCTTGTCGTTCTTCAGCAGCTTCAGCGCTGCCTCCGGCCTGCCCATCCCGAGTTCGGCCAGGCCGCGCAGCAGAAAATAGAGCGGCCGCGTCAGGAGCTGATTGTCTTCGCGAACGCCGTTTTCGAGCGTCCCGATCGCCTCCGCGGCGAAGCCGTGCGCGAGATAGAATCGCGCCAGCATCAGCCGCGCGTTTACGCGGCCGCCGGCCGGGCTCGCCGTCACGGCTTCCATCAGCACGCCTTCGCGCTCGGCGTAGTCGAGCGCCTGCTCGGCCTTCCAGCTCTCCGGATCGAGGATGGTGCGTTTGCGGTCTGCCTGCGCCGGTTCCTTCGGCGGCGGCGGCTGGGTCGCAACGCTCGATACGGCGAGACCCTCGGGGCGCCGCAACAGCACGCCGTCGGCGCTGACCGTCACCGCGAGATCGTCGGCAAGCGGCGCGAAGGCCAGTCCGTGGATCGATGCGAGCGCGGTGAACTCGACGAAATTCTGCTCGCGCAGAATGCCGCGCGCAGGTGGCTGCGCCGTCACCACGAACAACGTGTCGCCGATGGCGGGATCTTCGAGCCGGTGCACCTGCCCCGGCGTTTCGAGCGGAACGATCAGCGCCCCGCGTGGATCGGCGGTGGGCGCACGCCGCACCGGCAACGGCCGGGTCGGCGTCGTGACGCTCTCGGCAAGCGTGAGCCGCCAGATATTCCCGTCCCGTTCGATGCTGGGCAGCCGCGCAATCGACGGCTTGATGCGGACCGCGGCGCCGAGATCGGATCGCAGATAGCGCGCGTCATGCACCGTGCGCGTCGGCTCTTCGGTCAGGCCGGAAACGTCGATGGCGCGCAACGTATCGAAAACGAGCCAGATATTGTCGTCGCGCGTGAAGACGGCGGCCGGCACCGGATCGCCGAAAACGAAGTCGATGGTGAACTTGCCGTCTTGCCGGCCGACCACCGGCACGATCGCCCCGCTGCCCGGGCCCTCGGGCTTGCTGTCGAAGTCGAGCGGCGCGGGCGCGGACGCGCCGCTCGCCGCAGCCAGCGGCGGCTGCTCGCGCTGCTTTTCCTGCGCCGCCCGCGCGCTTTCGGCGGCCTCGTCCGCGGCAATGCGCGCGCGGTCGCGCTCGGCCTGCGCTTCGGATTGAGCAGCGAGATCGCGAATGACCGGCGGCGTCGATTGGCTGATCGGTCCCGGCGACACGTCAATCAGCACGGAACGGTCCTCCCGGAAGTCCCGTGCATCCGCGTTCGGCGCCAGCACCAGCTTGACCGTCGAACGGCGTTGCTCGAAGGCGACGTCGAGACCAACAACGCCTTTCGGCAACTGCGCGCGCGCGGAACCCAGATCGATGCGCACCGGCGCATTGAAGTGCAGCCGCAATTCCTGTCCGTCGCGCTCGACCGCCACCGGAATCGGATTCGGCAACTCAAAAGAGAAGCGGGAGAAAGTCGGCGCGGTCGAGATTTGCAGGCGCACGACCGCGGCCACCGGTGTCTCCGCAAGTGCCGCCGGCTTGTTGCGCGCCTTCTGCTCGGCCTCACGCGCGCGCTTGGCGAGATCGTCGATCACCGACTGCGGCAAGCCGGGCGGCAAACCGCGCCAGTCCTCGGGCAGCAGATCGACAAAAAGCCGGTCGCCGGCTTCCATCACATTCGCCGTCACCTTGCGCGAGAGCGACATGCGGATCGCGGTGCCGTCGGGGTCGCGGCGCACGGCCTGTACGTAGCCCGGCAGGCGCCGGCGCAGATTCTCCGTTTCGACCGCGACGGGCTTCTCGAAAGAAACGATCAGGATGTTGTTGGAAACCTGGACGTCGGCCTTCGTCTCGCCCCCGAAAGTAAAGACCAGCCGCGCATGGCCGTTTTCGACCGTGCCGGTGAGCTCGGCGGGCACGTCCTGGCTTTGCGCCGCAGCGAACACCGCCTGCGTCGCCAGCAGGACGCAGCCGAACAGAAGCGCGGACGCGCGGCGGCCGGCGCGATGGTACGCGCCCCGCCGCCCCGGCGACTGGCCGAGTTCACCTGCTGCTGAAATCACAACCGCACGTCCGATTCAGGTCGAAAGACCGTAATCGGCGGGCCTTAATGGGGGATTACGAGGTTAAGGAGAGGTTTAGCGAACCCACGAGGCTCAGCGGGCCGGGCCTTTCGCTGCCGCGGAGTCGATCCGCTTCAGGTCGGTCGGCGGCAGCGACTTGCCGCCCCGTCCCCGCGCCAGTTCGAGAGTCATGCGCTCGGCCGCCTCGGGCTGCATCTTGGCCATGATTTCCGATACTTTGCGCGGATTCATATGATTGACGAGGTCGACGAGCGTGCGCGGATCGAGCCGGTCGAAAATCCGCGCCGCCTCCTTCGGGCCCATCGATTCGTACATGATGACTAGTCCCTTGATCCGCTCCGACGCCTCGCCCTTCCCGCCCTCCCCATCCTTCAAGTCGCCAAGACGGGTATCGAGCTGCTTTTCCGCCGCCTTCAGCAGGCTCTCGCGCATCTCCAAGTCGCGCGCGCGCGCTTCCAGTTCTTGCCTTCGCTCCTGAAGACGCTCGAGCAACACGCGTTCGGAACCGACCGGCACATCCTTCGCCGCGGCGCCTTTCGCAGGCGGCAATGTCTTTGCCGAACCGTCCTTCGCGACCGGACTCCCATTTGTCGCCGGCATGGTTTTTGGCAGCGCCGCCATGGGCGGGCCGGCATCCTTCTTCTCGGGTGTAGCGCCGGTCACGACCGGATCCGCGTCGATCCGGCCGGTGAGCTTGTTCCAGATTTGGGTCTGCAGCGTCTGTTGTTGTTTCGCGGGCGCACCTTCGCCGAGAAAGCCGACCGTCTTGATCGCGAGCAGCGCGAGCGTCGCGAAAATGACGATGGGGATCAGGCGAAGATTGGGCATTGCTCGTTCGCGCTCAGGCAGCCTGGCCGCGCGTGCGGCTCGCGATCGCCTGCGCGGCGGCGACCGCCGCCGAGACGCGGTTCGTGGCCGGCCGTTCGGCGGCCACGATCGGAGTCGGCGCCACCGGCTCAAGCGGCGCCGCATTCGGCGATTTCGCAGCAATCGCAATGCGATGGATGCGGGAGATAATCTCGTCGCCACGGCGCACGTCGCGCGACAGGTCGGCCGAAATGCGTTCGGCATTGCGCAGTCGCTCGCCGAGCGTCGCGTCGCAGTCCGTCACCGTCGTGCGCAAACCTTCGATGGCGCGCTCGGCCACCGTGGTCGCGGCCACGAGTTCCGCGATCGTCGCGCGCAACGAAGATTCGTCGGCGCGCAATCGCTTCAGACGGCGGTTGAGGATCAGGCAATAGCCGATGGTGAGCACAAGCAGCACTGCCACCAGGCTTTCGATCAGCAGGCTCAGAAATTGGTCGCTCACGTGGCCTCCGCTCGTTTCATGATGGACCCGGCATTTTCGAACATGGCTAGCGTCGTGCGCGGCTGCCGCAGCGGCCTGGCGACACGGACGGAAATGTTTTCGCCGACGCGGCCCATTCTGCCCTCGGTCAGTCCGACGGCGCCGCAACGCACCTTCACCAGCGCCTCCGGCTTCAGGTCGAGCATCAGCGTGTCGCCGACTTCGAGATCCATCAGTCGCTTCAGCGGCAACATGTCCTCGTAAAGCACTGCGTCGACTTCAATTTCCGCCTGCCAGATTTCGGTCGCGAGATGCCCTTCCCAGATCGGGTCGCGACCGAACTTGTCGCCCATGAAGGACTGCAGCAGCGTCTCGCGGATCGGCTCGATGGT
>JAICQA010000004.1 GCA_025929595.1 Xanthobacteraceae bacterium | reverse complement strand
TCGGTTCGGCGTTGATCGTCTTTGTGCTTGTCCTGTTGCGCGCGTGGCCGGTTCTCTCGACGCGCGGATTGCATCGCGCCGCCTGACGGCGCTTCGCGCCCGCATGTTCTGCGCCAAACGCGGGCGCCCATGCGCAATCGCTTATTGCCCTCCCGATGGCCGCTTGCTAGGGCGGCCTCCCTCATGAATGCGCGCGTGAAAACTTCCCCGGCATTTTGGTCGTTCGACGGTTTCGCGCTCGGCGCGCGGCTCGGCGCGCCGCTCCTGCCCGGCATGATCGCCTTCGGTCTCGCCGTCGGCAGCACGGGTGCCGCCAACGGATTGACGCTCGCCGAAAGCATTCTGATGAACGGCCTTGTGTATGCCGGGTTATCGCAGATGGCCGCGCTGGGCGTATGGCCATCCGAAATGACAAGCGGCGCCATCGTGGGCCTCGCGCTCCTCGTTTTCACGGTCAATTCGCGGCTGTTGCTCGCGGGTGCGGGCCTGCAGCCGTGGCTGGGCACGCTGCCGGCATCGCAGGTTTATCCGACGCTTTATCTTCTGACGGATCCCGGCTGGATCATCGCGATGCGTTATCGCGCGGAGGGTGGCGCGGACGCGGCGATCATCCTCGGCGGCGGACTGCTGTTTTACGCCTTCTGGATGGTCGCGACGACGGTGGGCCATCTCGCCGGTTCGCTGGTGCCTGATCCTCAGGCCATCGCGCTCGATCTCGTCGTACCGGTCTTCTTCGCGGCCATGCTTGTCCCGCTCTGGCGCGGGCCGAAACGGGCGCTGGCATGGGCGGTGGCGGGCGTCGTGGCACTCGCCTTCTATTTCTTCGTCGAAGGCTGGTGGTACGTCATCGCGGGCTCGGTGGCGGGCATCGTGGCCGGAGGTTTCGTCGATGACGATTGACGCGAGCCCGGTCGTTCTGCTCGCCATCCTCGCCATGACCGGCGCGACCTATCTGACGCGCGCCGGCGGGTTCTGGTTGATGGGCTATGTGAACCTGACGCCGCGCGTTCGCCGGATGCTGGAAGCCTCTCCCGGCGCGGTCATCGTTGCGACCGTCCTGCCGCTCGTCGTGCGCGACGGCATTGCGGCGGCGGCCGCGGTCGCGACCGGTGCTGTCGTCATGTATCTGCTGCGGCGCGACTATCTCGCCGTATTTGCCGGTATGGCGGTCGCCGCCGCGGCGCGCGCGATGGCCGGATGAATTCCCCGCGGCTTCAGCGGAACGGGTTCAACTGCTTGAGCGGTTTCAAAAGATTGGGCACCGCCTTGCCCGTCTCTTTGAGTGCTTTCGGAATGGCGCCGATATAGCGCGAGGCGACGGCGGGCCGCGCCCGGAATGCCGGCGTCAGGACATTCTGCGCAGCGAGAAACGGAAGAGCGGCACCGAATGTCATGCCGCCGAGCAAGGTCCCGTCCCAGCGATCGTGCAGCGAAAAGACGCCGGCCGGCGTCAGGCGCAGGAAACGGCCGACCACGTCATGCATCCGACACGCGCCGCCGCGTGGACAAATCTCGATGCCGCCCTCGATCATCGCGACGGCCATCTCTCCGTCGGGGGCGACGTAGATGTCGAAGACCGTTCCGCGCACGCCCAGCGTCGCTGCCGGCGTGCGAATACTGTACACCTTGCTCTCGCTCCTGCCGGAGATGAAACGCAAGGCACCACGCCCGACCTCGATCGCCACTGCAGTGGCTTTCTTATCCGAATTGTACACGAACTGGTCGAGCTTGACGGAAGAACCGGGGCCGACGGCCAGTCGCGTCTGATCGAGCAGCTCGAATTGCCCGGTACCCTTGGCGTCCGTGCTGATCCGTTCGTGTTCGAAGATTCCATCGCCCTTGCCGAGCCGGCGGGAATCGGCGTCCCGGGCACCGGTGACGTTGACCGTGATCGCCACCGCTTTGCCGACTGCCTGCTGCGCTGCAGCTGGATACGCGAAAGCAATCGCAGCGGCGATTGGTGCAAGGCATCGGAGCATGGATTCGTCCGTGGTTCGGGAAGCGCGCCGCACCGTAAGGCAGGTTTCGCCGCGTGTCATTGCTCAGTGCGACTTTTGCTTGCGCCATATCGTGACAGCGACGCGCGCGGTGGCATCGAGTACCTCCGACGGTGCCGGCACAAGGCCGTGCGCGGCAAGCACTTCTTCTGCCGAGCGGCCGTTCGCGCATTCGCTGAACACCGGCACGCCGCCTTCCACAAACACGCCGCGCACACGAGCAAGGTGAAATTGGTCGTAGCCGTGCTCGAGCATGAGATCGAACACGCGGCGGCCGCCGGGCACGGCAACAATGCCGCCGCGCGGAAAGGCGCGGACCAGTGCTTCGTCCAGGGAGGCCTGCGCGGGATTCCACCACCACCCGTCTGCGCGCCGTTCGATTTCTTTGGCGGAAGATGAGACGACGATGCGGTTGCGGCCGCGCCGGTCCGGGTGAGCCTCGTGCCCTTTCCGGCCAACGATCAGCGCGCCGGCGCGATCGAGTTCGCGCTGAAAGCGCGTGAAGTCCGAGGCATTGACGAGGCTCTCGGGCATCTTGCCGTCGGCATCCGCGATCATGTCGTTGTCCGACACGATCGCGTGGCCGTGAAATTTGTAGGCAACTTCGGTCATTTGCCGACTCTGCCCCTTGCTCCGTCGAGCGCGCCTCAGCCGCGCAGCGCCGCCTTGATCGTTTCGACGTTGCCGTTGGATGCGCGCGCGGCGTCGATGATCCTTTTTTCGTGCGCGTTGATCTTGTCGAGTGCGGGCCGCATGGCGGCGATCTTGTCCACCGGCACGACCACCGCGCCGTGGCGGTCGGCGTGAATGAGATTGCCGCTTTCGACGGCCATGCCGTGGATGTTCACCGGGACGCCGTAATCCGCCACATGGACATAGGCGTGCGAGGGCGAAACCGATCCCGCCAGCATTTGAAAACCTGCGGGGATCATCGGGATGTCACGGATCGAGCCGTTGGTGATGGTGCCGAGGCATCCGAGCGCCTTGTGAATGTTCGACTGCACCTCGCCCCAGAAGGCGCCGTAGCCGACATGCTCCCCGTCGAGATCTTCGATCACGACGATGCCGGACTGCGGCTCGGCGGCCACGTAGTCGAGATAGTCGAGACGCTTCTGCATGTAGCCGGCCTCGCCGAGGGGCACCTTGTCCCTGGTGCGGATCGTCACCGTCTTTGCGAAGCCGACCATGGGCGGCAGGTCGGGGAACGGGCAGTGCAGATGCTTGACGGTGTAGAACGAACCGCGCCGTTCGGGCGCCACCATTTCGATCAGGTTGCACACGGTCGGGGTGTCGAGGGAGCGCAAGAACTCGAGATCAGAAGCGGCCGGCATCGTGGTCATGAGAATTCCTGTTCGGATGGTCGATTTAAGCGCGTCCTGGCGGCGGACAGAACGGTATACGATCATTAACGCCTGTGGCGGAGGCAACGGGAACTCATATTTTTTGAAGGTTTGCGCCCTATAAATTCCGTATAAGGGCGCCGGCAGGCGGGGTGAGACGGCCTTTCGACCGGGCGGAAAAGCGTATGGCGAACAAGTATTTCGGCACCGACGGCATTCGCGGGCGGGCGAACACGAAGATCACGCCCGACCTCGCGCTGCGCGTGGGGCAGGCGGCCGGTCTCGTTTTCCTGCGCGGCGAACATCGCCACCGGGTGCTGATCGGCAAGGATACCCGGCTTTCGGGCTACATGATCGAGACGGCACTGATCGCGGGCTTTACGTCGGTCGGCATGGACGTCTTCCAGACCGGCCCGATGCCGACGCCGGCCGTCGCGATGCTGACGCGCTCCATGCGCGCCGACGCGGGCGTCATGATCTCCGCCTCGCACAACGCTTACGACGATAACGGGATCAAGCTGTTCGGCCCCGATGGCTACAAGCTCTCCGATGAGATTGAGCGCGAGATCGAGAAGCTGATCGATTCCGATCTCGGCCAGCGGCTCGCGAAGTCAGCCGACCTCGGGCGCGCCAAGCGCATCGACGGCGTGCAGGACCGCTACATCGAATACGCGAAGCGCACCTTGCCGCGAAACCTTTCGCTCGAGGGGCTGCGCATCGTGATCGATTGCGCGAACGGCGCCGCCTACAAGGTCGCGCCGGCGGCACTCTGGGAGCTCGGCGCTGAAGTGCTCGAAATCGGCGTCGAGCCGGACGGCTTCAACATCAACCGCGAATGCGGATCGACGTCGCCCGAGGCGCTCAGCGCCAAGGTGCGCGAGATGCGCGCCGATATCGGTATTGCGCTCGACGGCGACGCGGATCGCGTGATTATCGTCGATGAGAAGGGCCACCTCGTCGACGGCGACCAGTTGCTCGCCGTGATCGCGGAGTCGTTCAAGGATGACGGCCGTCTCGCGAAGCCTGGTATCGTCGCGACGGTCATGTCCAATCTCGGGCTCGAACGCCATCTCAAGGCGCAGGGAATTTCGATGGTGCGGACGCCGGTGGGCGACCGCCATGTGCTGGAGCGGATGCGCGCGGACGGCATCAATGTCGGCGGCGAGCAATCGGGCCACATCATCCTGTCGGATTTCACCACTACGGGCGACGGGCTCGTCGCGGCGTTGCAGGTGCTCGCGGTCGTGCAGAATATCGGCAAGTCGGTGAGCGAAATCTGCCACCGCTTCGAGCCGCTGCCGCAGATCCAGAAGAACGTTCGTTACAAGAGCGGCAAGCCGCTCGACGACAGCAAGGTCAAGACGGTGATCGCATCGGTCGAGAAACGGCTCGACGGTCATGGGCGTCTTGTCGTGCGCTCGTCCGGCACCGAGCCGGTGATTCGCGTCATGGGCGAGGGCGACGATCGCTCGCTTGTCGAAGCCGCGGTCGACGATATCGTCGACGCGCTGACCAAGTCCGCCGCGGCCTGATTTTAACCTCTCGTTAAGCTTTGCCCGGGACCAGGCCGCCGTTTCGGCCCGTTTCCGCTCGCGCGCGTGCGTAAATGAACGGACGTGGTTAAACGTTAAGGTTAAGTCCTCCTTAAACATTCGCTGGCAGTTTTCAGGCTTCGGAAACCGACGGGCCGCCGCACAGGGGCGGGAGACCCGTTCGATCAGAAGGATTGAAATCATGCGCAGCCTCAGAATTTTCGCGTTGGCAGCAGCCGCGACGGCAGCGCTCGCGACGAGCCATGCGCGAGCCGCCGACTTGCCGCCGCTGCTCCCGCCGCCGCCACCGATCATCGAATATGGCGGCTGGTACCTGCGCGGCGACATCGGCATGACGAACCAGATGGTCCGCAGTCTCGACAACTTGCTGTTCGATACGACCGTCAACCTCACGATTCACGACAAGAATTTCGAAGCCGGCATGTTGTTCGGACTCGGGCTTGGCTACCGGCACAACAATTGGTTTCGGTGGGACATCACCGGCGAGTATCGCGGCGAAACCGGCTTCCACGGTTTCGATACCTATGGCGGTCCTCCCGTCGATGGTTACAACAACTACACGGCGAAGAAGTCTGAGTGGGTGATGATGTGGAACGCCTATCTCGATCTCGGCACCTGGAAGGGCATTACGCCCTTCGTAGGCGCGGGCATCGGTGCGAGCCGCATCGGCATTCATAGTTTCCGCGACATTGGTGTCGGGCCCGGTCCTGTTGATACAGCGGCTTACGCGAACTCAGCCTACAAGTGGAATTTCGCCTGGGCGCTACACGCCGGTGTCGCCTATAACGTGACGCCGGACTTCACGATCGAACTCGCGTACCGCTATATCAATCTTGGCGACGGCAAGAGCGGCGATATCATCCCGTATACGGGCGTGAACGCGCTAAACAACCCGATGCACTTCAACGACATCACTTCGCACGACATCAAGCTTGGCGTGCGCTGGGCGCTGGCGGATATGGGCGTGAGCCACTGGGCGCCGCCTCCGCCACTGATTAGCAAGTACTGATCGACTCGATTGCCGGACAAACGGCGCGGCTTCGGCCGCGCCGTTTTGCTTTTCGTCCTGGAAGGCAGCGCTAACGCGCCGTTAAGGTTAACCAATCATGATCGCGCGCGAAAGTTTTGGAGGAGTTCGCGATGCGATGGGCGATTGCCGGCCTGACAGCGATCGGATTGGTGCAGCCGGCGCTGGCCGCGGATTACGGTGTATTGCGAGGTTCGAATGCATGGACCGATAGTCCGACGCCGGTCTCCGACTGGTCCGGCTTCTATGTTGGCGGGCATGTCGGATACAGCAGCGCGCGCGGCGATTTCGGGACCACGGGCTCGAGCATTATCGCCGACATCCTGCGGGTGACGCTTCTCGAGGAAGAACACAACGTTTCGCAATGGGTGTCGCCGAACGGGCACGGCAACGCAGTGCCGGTCGGAGCCTTCGTCGGATATAACTGGCAGTTTGAGGACACCGTGTTCGGCATCGACGCGACCTATAGCCATCTGTCGGCGATGATCGGCGGCACGGACTCGCTTGCGCGCAATGTCACCACGTCGGACACCCGCAACTACGATGTGTTCGTTTCGTCGACCATGGGCGCGAAGCTCACCGACATCCTGTCGATCCGGGCGCGCGGCGGCGCAACGTTCGGCACCTTCATGCCCTATGGCACGCTCGGTGTCGCTGTCGGCCGTGCACAGGTGATCCGGCAGGCGAGCGTGACGACGATCGAATATGTCCTCGGTGTGCCGCAGGCGCCGATTTCCGAATCGCGCGATGAGTCGAAGAAGGGCGCCTGGGCTTACGGCCTTTCGGCCGGTCTCGGCTTCGACTGGGAGATCGTCCCGCGCATGTTCCTGCGTGGCGAGTACGAGTATGTCGGATTTGCCGCCATCGGGGACATCAAGATGAGCGTGCATACGGCGCGCGGCGGGCTGGGCGTCCGGTTCTGAGCGCTCCGCCGCGATCCGAGACTGTCGGCCCCTCGGGCTTCGCCTTCGGTCGCGACGACGCGGCCAGCGCTGCGACACCATGAACTGTGGCATGGCTTGACCGGCGCAGGGCGCGGGCGTATCGCCGTCAGTGGGACACCCCTCCCCAACGAGGGGCGCCTATCTGAAAGGGTAGACCATGACGACGATGCCTGCCGCGCGCCCGCGCGTGCCTAACTTCTCATCCGGCCCCTGCGCCAAGCGCCCGGGGTGGAAACTCGAAAATCTCAGGAATGCACTGCTCGGCCGCTCGCACCGGTCGAAGCCCGGCAAGGCGCGCCTGAAACGCGCCATCGACCTCACGCGTGAAGTGCTGGAAGTGCCCGCCGACTATCGCATCGGCATCGTGCCGGCGTCCGACACCGGCGCGGTCGAGATGGCGCTGTGGTCGATGCTTGGCCAGCGCCCGGCGGACATGCTCGCGTGGGAAAGTTTCGGCGAGGGATGGGTCACGGATGTCGTGAAGCAGCTCAAGCTGAACGACGCGCGCATCCTGAAAGCGCCTTACGGCGAGCTGCCCGATCTCAGCCAAGTGAATTTCGCGCATGACGTGGTGTTCACCTGGAATGGGACGACGGCAGGCGTGCGGGTGCCGAATGCCGACTGGATTCCTGCGAACCGCGACGGCCTGACGATCTGTGACGCCACCTCGGCGGCTTTCGCGCAAAACCTCGATTTTTCGAAGCTCGATGTCGTGACCTACTCCTGGCAGAAGGTGCTGGGCGGGGAGGCGGCGCACGGCATGCTCATCCTCTCGCCGCGGGCGGTCGCGCGCCTCGAGAGCTATTCGCCGTCCTGGCCGATGCCGAAGCTCTTCCGCATGACCAAGGGCGGAAAGCTCAACGAAGGTATCTTCACCGGCGAGACGATCAACACGCCGTCGATGCTGTGCGTCGAGGACTATATCGATGCGCTCGAATGGGCGAAGTCGATCGGCGGACTCTCCGCGCTCAAACAGCGCGCGGACAAGAACCTCGCCGCCGTCGAGGCCTGGGTCGCGAAGACGCCGTGGGCGGAGTTTCTCGCCAGGGACAAGGCTACGCGCTCCAACACCTCTGTCTGCATCGCCGTCATTGACCCGGCAGTGAAGGCGCTCACGCCGGACGCCCAGGCGGCTTTCATCAAGGCGATGGACGGCGCGCTCGAGAAGGAAAATGCGGGCTACGACACCGCCGGCCATCGGGACGCGCCGCCGAACATCCGTCTTTGGGCAGGGGCGACGGTGGAAACCGCCGATCTCGAAGCACTTTTCCCGTGGCTCGACTGGGCCTTCGCGCAGGCGAAGGCGGGGCTGAACAAGGCCGCCTGATTAACCAGCCGCTCGTCCCCGCGAAAGCGGGGACCCAGCGCTGGATTCCCTTTCGCAGGAATGAG
Organism: Xanthobacteraceae bacterium; assembly: GCA_025929595.1. Lineage (GTDB taxonomy): Bacteria > Pseudomonadota > Alphaproteobacteria > Rhizobiales > Xanthobacteraceae > JAUSIF01. Next base: position 17,492 of record JAICQA010000004.1, on the reverse strand, counting down.
CGGCAAGCACCGAACCTATCGAACAGGACAAACGCACATGGCTCCCAAAGTCCTCATCGCCGACAAGCTCTCTCCCGCCGCCGCGCAGATTTTCAAGGATCGCGGCATCGAGGTCGACATCAAGACCGGTCTCGAACGCGACGAGCTGATCAAGATCATCGGCCAATATGACGGCGTGGCGGTCCGCTCCGCGACCAAAATCACCGAGAAGGTGATTGCGACCGCGGACAAGCTGAAAGTGATCGGCCGCGCGGGCATCGGCGTCGACAATATCGACGTGCCGGCGGCGACCGCGAAGGGCATCATTGTGATGAACACGCCCTTCGGCAATTCGATCACGACCGCCGAGCACGCGATTGCGCTTATGTTCGCGCTGGCACGGCAGATTCCGCAGGCCGACGTTTCGACACAGGCCGGCAAGTGGGAGAAGAACCGCTTCATGGGCGTCGAGCTCACCGGCAAGACGCTCGGCATCATCGGCTGCGGCAATATCGGTTCGATCGTCGCGAGCCGGGCGCTCGGACTTTGCATGCGCGTGATCGCATTCGATCCGTTCCTGTCGCCGGAACGGGCGAAGGATATCGGCGTCGAGAAGGTCGATCTCGATGAGTTGCTCACGCGTGCCGACTTCATCTCGTTCCATACGCCGCTCACCGAAAAGACCAAGAACCTCCTGAACGCCGATACGCTCGCAAAGACCAAGAAAGGCGTGCGGATCATCAACTGCGCGCGCGGCGGCCTGGTGGACGAGGCGGCGCTTCGCGCGGCACTCGATTCCGGCCACGTTGCGGGGGCGGCCTTCGACGTTTTCTCCGTCGAGCCGGCGAAGGAAAATCCCTTGTTCGGCCACCCGGACGTGGTTTCCACGCCGCATCTCGGTGCCGCCACCTCGGAAGCGCAGGAGAACGTCGCGCTCCAGATCGCCGAGCAGATGTCGGACTATCTCCTGCGCGGCGCGATCTCGAACGCGGTGAACTTCCCTTCCATCACCGCGGAAGAGGCGCCGAAGCTGAAGCCGTTCATCACGCTCGCGGAGAAGCTCGGCTCGTTCGCGGGCCAGCTTACCGAGACCGGCATCAGCAAGGTGCAGATCACCTATGAGGGGTCGGTCGCGCAGATGAAAATCAAAGCGCTCACGTCGGCGGCGCTCGCGGGGCTGTTGCGGCCCATGCTCGGCGATGTGAACGTGGTGTCGTCGTCGATCATCGCAAAGGAGCGGGGGATCGTGGTCGAGGAGACGACGCGCGACGCCGCGGGAGACTACGAGAGCCTGATCACGGTGACGGTGCAGACCGAGCGTCAGTCGCGATTCATCTCGGGCACGGTATTCGCCGACGGACGGCCGCGCATCGTGAACATCAAGGGCATCCGCATGGACGCGGAATTCGGCCCCTCGATGATCTACATCACCAATCTCGACAAGCCCGGCTTCATCGGAAAATTTTCGGGCACCCTGGGCGACGCCGGCATCAACATCGCGACCTTCCATGTCGGCCGCGAAGCGCCGGGCGGGAACGCAATTGCATTGATCGAGATCGACGGCGAACTGCCGCCACCCGTGCTCGACAAGGTGCGCACGCTGCCGCAGGTGCAGTCGGCGAAGCCGCTCAGATTTTGACTTCGGCGGGTGCGGCAGCCGGAGGCTGTCGCGTCGCCAGCACGACGCCGGCCAGCACCAGCGCGAAGCCCGCGATGTGGAATGGATAGAGCCGTTCCCCGAGAAAGAAGATCGCCATCAGCGAGGCGAGGACCGGGATCGTGTACATGGTCGGCGCCGCGCGGTTGGGGCCGATCAGCTCGACGCCGCGAAAGAAGAAAAAGTGCGCGAGCAGCGAAGGGAAAATCACGACATAAGCGAGGATCAGGAGCGCCCGCGGCTCAAGCGGGACGGTATAGCCGGTCGCGATCTCCGCCGCGTAGAAGGGCAGGAGCAGGATCGCGCCCCAGCCCATGGTCAGCGTCACGAAGGACAGCGGGTGGAGCGGCGGCCGCCTTTTGAGGAGCGCCGAGTAAAGCGAATACGCCGCGATTGCGAGCAGCAGGATGAAATCGCCGGCGTTGAAGCGATATTCCAGAAGGGCGGACAACTCGCCGCGGCTGACGATCAGCATGATGCCGGCGAAGGCGATCAGAATGCCCGCTGCCTGCCGGAAGCTGATTTTGTCGCCGTAGATCAGAAAGGTGAAAACAAGAACCAGTGGCGTGCCGACCGATTGCAGGATCACCGAGTTGACGACCTCCGTGTATTGCAGCCCGTAGTAACTCAATGTGTTGTAGGCGGAGATGCTGAGCAGCGAGAGAGCGGTGAGCATCCAGACGTTCTTGCGGATGACCGGCCAGTCGGCGCGCAGATAGGGCCACGCGAAAGGCAACAGGATCAGTGCAGCGATCGCCCAGCGCAGCGTGCCGAGTGCGACGGGCGGGAAATAACCGGCCGCGTATCGCCCGAGCGTGGCATTGCCCGCCCAGAACAGCATGGTCGAGACGAGCAGCACATACGGCGCATTATAGAGGCGGTCGAACAGGCGCCGGAAAAATTGAATCATGACGAGGGCTTATGCGGTGCGCGCGACGCGCATATGTGCGGCAATATTCCAGGGGTCGCGGAAGCGGATTCCGTTGCCGTTAGCCGTCGTCGTGAACCCGGCCGCTTCGAGGCGCTCCGTTGCTGCATCGAGTGCCGCTCGATCGGGAACGGTGATTTCATATTCGACAAGACCGCACGCATCCGGCGCAGGCTGTGGCGCGCCGAGACTGTGCCAGACATTCAGCCCGACATGGTGATGATAGCCGCCCGCTGAAACGAACATGGCGCCACCGCGCCCGGCCGTTTGCTCGAAGCCAAGAACGCCGGTGTAAAAGCGTTGCGCCTCTTCCAGATCGCCGACCTGTAAATGAACGTGTCCGATCTTCGTGCCGGCAGGCATTGGCTCCAAATGCACTCCCGCCGAGATTCCTTCTTCCGCCACCGAGCGTCGGTCGAGCGGTTCGGTCGCCATGGCGACTCGTCCGTCCTGCCAATGCCACTCGCTGCGCGGACGGTCGCGATAGATTTCGAGCCCGTTGTTATCGGGGTCCCAGATGTAGAGCGCCTCGCTGACGAGGTGGTCGGAAGCGCCAAGCCTCACGCCCGCGCTCGCGATGCGCGCCAGCACGCCGCCGAGCGCGGCGCGGTCGGGCACCAAAATCGCGACATGATAGAGGCCGGTCGTCTCCTCGACGCGCGGCGTGGCGTCAGGACGAACCTCGAGAAACAGGCACGGCTTGCCGCCCGCGCCGAAGGAAAGCCGCTCGGGCGTGCGATCGACGAGCTCCATGCCCATCATGTCGCCGTACCAGCGCAAGGCGCGGTCGGCGTCCGACACGCGCAGCGTGACCGTGCCGATATCGGTTCCGGCGGGAAGAACAGTGGCTGGGGTCGAGTTCATGTGCGGCAGATTGTACGTCGCTCCGCATTAGGCAAGGCTCGCAATGCCGCGCCGGGCGATAGCTGCCATGCGGCAGCCGCCATCCTTGCCTCCACTGGCCCAATCCGGTACCAAACCCGTGTCCCGGCTCGCTTTTGCCGGGCTTTTTGTGTTCGGTCCGGCGCCGTGCCGGTTGTCCGGGAGTAGCGCGAATTGCCGAATGTCGTCGTCGTCGGGGCCCAATGGGGCGACGAAGGTAAAGGCAAGATCGTCGACTGGCTGAGCGAGCAGGCCGACGTAGTCGTCCGCTTTCAGGGTGGTCACAATGCCGGCCACACGCTCGTCATCGACGGCGTCACCTATAAACTTTCATTGCTGCCTTCCGGCGTCGTGCGTCCGGGCAAGCTCGGCATTATCGGCAATGGCGTCGTGCTCGATCCGCACGCCTTCGTCGACGAGGTCGCGCGCGTCGCGGCGCAGGGACTGAAGATCACACCGGACAGCCTGCGCATCGCGGACAATTGCGTGCTCATCCTCTCGCTCCATCGCGAGCTCGATGTCGCGCGCGAAAACGCCATGTCGGCCGCGAAGCGCATCGGCACAACGGGCAGGGGTATCGGCCCGGCTTATGAAGACAAGGCGGGCCGCCGCGCCATCCGCCTGATGGATCTGGCCGAACCCGAGAATCTCGACGGAAAGATCGAGCGGTTGCTGGCGCACCACAACGCGCTGCGGCGCGGACTCGAACTGCCGCAGGTCGATCCAAAGAAACTGCGCGAGGAATTGCTTTCGGTGGCGCCCAAGGTCCTGCCGTTCATGGACCGCACCTGGGCGCTCCTCGATGAGCGGCGCCGCAACGGCGACCGCATTTTGTTCGAGGGCGCGCAGGGCGCGCTGCTCGATGTCGATCACGGCACCTATCCGTTCGTCACTTCGTCGAACACGGTGGCGGGACAGGCTGCGGCGGGCTCGGGCCTTGGGCCCGGCGCACTCGGCTACGTGCTCGGCATCACGAAAGCTTACACGACGCGCGTCGGCGGCGGACCGTTTCCGACCGAGTTGAAAGACGAGACCGGCAAGAAGCTCGGCGAGCGCGGCCGCGAATTCGGCACGGTCACGGGCCGTGCGCGCCGCTGCGGCTGGTTCGACGCCGTCCTCGTGCGCCAGACCGCGAAGACCTGCGGGATCAACGGCATCGCGCTGACGAAGCTCGATGTTCTGGACGGCTTCGATACGTTGAAGGTGTGCGTGCGCTATCGGCTGGACGGACGGGAGATCGATTATCTCCCGGCCGGCGAAGCCGCGCAGGGGCGGGTTGAGCCGGTCTATGAGACGATCGAAGGGTGGGGCGCATCGACCCACGGCGCGCGGTCCTGGGCCGACCTTCCCGCTGAAGCCATCAAATATGTGCGCCGAATCGAGGAACTGATCGATTGTCCCGTGGCCTTGCTGTCGACAAGTCCGGAGCGGGACGACACAATTCTGGTCCAAAACCCGTTTCAGTCCTAAACAGGAACGGCACGAGATTAAGTCAGGGCGTCCGGAATAGCGTTTGCGATGACCGATTACCTGCCCCTATTGAGCCGCGCGGTCGCGAACCTCGAGAATAATCCCGAGGGGCGGCGCAAGGTCTATGACCGCGCCCGGTAGGCCCTGCTGGCGCAGCTGCGGACGATGAATCCGCCGCTTGCTGAAGCCGAGATTACGCGCGAGCGGCTGGCGCTCGAAGAGGCGATCCGCCGGCTCGATCAGCAGGCAGCGAAGCCCGAGACGGCTCCTTCTCCCCCGTCGTCACCACCTTCTTCCTCACCGGCCGCGCAGCCGCGCACGCCGCCGGCTCCTCGGCCGCCCTCGCCACGGCCGCCGGCGGCCGCGCCTGGCGCGCCGCCGCCGGCTGCGCCGAATGTCGCAGCACGCGAACGTGGGGCCGAGCCGGCTCCAAGCGGCTCGAAGGTGGTGCGCGAGGCCGTCGAAGGCGTGCGTCCGCTCGGGTCGGCCGCCGCCGGCGCCGCGCGTTCTGCCCGTAGCGTGGCTGGTGCAGAGGTGGAGCAGGGGATCGAGCCGGGCATTGATCCGCGGGCGCGATTCGGCAACGACGACGATCGTCCTTCTGCCAACGACCTGCAAGGCCGCGGCGGACGCCGCGGCACGATCGACTACGCCAAGGCCGACGCGCAAAAGGCAATGAAGGCAAAGCTGATCGTCGGCGGCATCGTCGGCGGTCTGCTCACGGTCGCGATCCTCATTGGCTACGTCCACCGCGACCGCATACTCGCTTCGTTCGGAATCGGCTCGCCGCCCGCCCGCACCGTGCAGCAGCAGGCGCCGAGTGCGCCGACGGGCCAGGACCGCATCACGCAGGCGCCGCAGACCAAGAGCGGCGCGCAGCCGAACGTTCCGGCGGCCGCCGTCGCGCAGCGCGCGGTGCTCTATGAAGAAAATCCCGGCGGCGGCGAACAGCAGCTACAGACGTTTGTCGGCACAGCCGTGTGGCGCACCGAGACCGTCAATCCCGGGCCGGGCCGTCCGCCCGAGCTCGGCCTGCGCGTTGATGTGGAAATTCCCGACCGCAAGATGACCGTGACGATTTCGATGCGGCGCAATCCGGACCAGACGCTGCCGGCAAGCCACACGGTCGAAGTGCAGTTCAAGACGCCGAACGATCCGTTTGGCGGCGTCGCCAACCTGCCGGGCATTCGCGCAAAGACGACGGAAACCGCGCAGGGTGCGCCGCTTGTCGGTCTCGTTGTGCGCGTGATGCCGGGCTTCTTCCTCGTGGGCCTCTCGAACATCGACGCCGACCGCGAGCAGAATTTGAGCCTCCTGCGCGAGCGCGGCTGGCTCGACATTCCCTTCGTCTACAACAATGGACGGCGTTCGGTGCTGGTGATCGAAAAGGGGACGCCGGGCGAGCGGGCGGTCAACGAAGCGATCGCCGCCTGGGGCGGATAGACCGTCATTCCGGGCGCGCCGAAGGCGCGCGAGCCCGGAATCCATAGTGAGTCAGAGAAGATTCGAAGAGCCGCTTGGATTCCGGGCCCGGCGCTTCGCGCCGTCCCGGAATGACAAGGTGATTAGTTCGCCGGCAGGGCTGCCGGTGTTTCCATTTTGGCGACGCGGCTCATTACCGCCTGCTGCACCTTCTCGAAGGCGCGCACCTCGATCTGGCGCACGCGCTCGCGCGACACTCCGAATTCCGAAGCGAGTTCCTCGAGCGTTACCGGCTCGTCGGCCAGACGGCGCGCCTCGAAAATGCGGCGCTCGCGGTCGTTGAGTACGCCGAGCGCGCCCTTCAGCGCTGTCCGGCGATTGTCGAATTCCTCGCTCTCAACGAGGCGGGCTTCCTGACTCTCGCTTTCGTCCACGAGCCAGTCCTGCCACTCGCCGGACTCGGTGTCGGCGCGGATCGGCGCGTTGAGCGACGTGTCGCCGGACAGCCGGCGGTTCATGTCCGTGACTTCCTGCTCCGTGACGCCGAGCTGGGTCGCGATCTGCTTCAGCTGGTCGGGCCGCAGGTCGCCCTCTTCGAGCGCGGAGATGCGGCTCTTCGCCTTGCGCAGGTTGAAGAACAGACGCTTCTGCGCCGCCGTGGTGCCCATCTTCACGAGGCTCCACGAGCGCAGGATGTATTCCTGGATGGCGGCACGGATCCACCACATGGCGTAGGTCGCGAGACGGAAGCCCTTGTCGGGCTCGAAACGCTTCACGGCCTGCATGAGGCCGACATTGCCTTCGGAAATGACTTCGCCGATCGGCAGGCCATAGCCGCGGTAGCCCATCGCGATCTTCGCGACGAGGCGGAGGTGGCTGGTGACGAGCTTGTGCGCCGCGTCGCGGTCGTCATGCTCCCGCCAGCGCTTGGCGAGCATGAACTCTTCCTGCGGTTCCAGCATCGGGAACCGGCGAATTTCGGCGAGGTAGCGCGACAGGCCGCCTTCAGCGGTAAAGGCGGGTAGCGAGGCTCGGTTGGCCATTGAATTGCACCCTTTCTGCAGCCCCCATATCAGGCGGGCCCTCCCATGCGGCCGCTTTAAGAGCCGACCGCAACTTCTCCATATAGGAACGTTTTTCGGCGCGAAAAGGTACCGGGTTTCACGGGTTTTTGAGGGCTTCTGCGAGCTTTGCGAGGTCTGCGGGCAGCGGACTCTCGAACAAAACGGCCTTCTTGCTCACCGGGTGCTCGAAGCCGAGCTGGTATGCATGCAGCGCCTGCCGCTTGAGGCGGGAGAGGATCCTGCGGGCGTCCTCGCCGAGCTGCGACTCCTTCGACTTGTAGCCCGTTCCGTAGGTCTGATCGCCGAGAAGCGGATGGCCGAGACGGGTGAGATGCACGCGAATCTGGTGCGTACGGCCGGTCTCCAGCCGGCACTCGACGAGGCTCGCGACCGGCAGGCGCGCGGCGCCCGCGAAACGGTCGAGCAGCGCGTAGCGCGTGACGGCGCGCTTGCCGTTCGGGACGACCGCCATCTTGTCGCGTGACTTCGGATCGCGGCCGATCTTGAGATCGACCGTGCCGCGGCGCGGCTCCGGCACGCCCCAGACGAAAGCGAGGTAGCCGCGCAGGAGCGGGCCGGTGCGGCCATGGTCGGCGAACTGCTCGGAGAGCTTTCGATGCGTCCTGTCGGTCTTGGCGACCACGAGCAATCCGCTCGTGTCCTTGTCGAGACGATGCACGATGCCGGGTCGCTTCTCGCCGCCGATGCCGGACAGACTCGATCCGCAATGGGCGATGAGCGCGTTCACGAGCGTCCCGTCCTCATTGCCGGCGGCGGGATGGACGACGAGGCCGGCGGGCTTATCGATGACGATCAACTGGTCGTCTTCATAGACGACGTTGAGCGGGATGTTCTGCCCCGCGGGACGCGCGGGCTTCGGCACGGGTACATGAAGCTCGATGCGGTCGCCTGATTTGACCCGGTATGCGGGGTCTTTTACGGTCCCGTCGCCTACGCGAACTTCGCCCTCGAGGAGGAGTTGCTTCAGGCGCGAGCGACTCAAATCGCCGGCATGCGCGGCGAGAAAGCGGTCGATCCGCTCGCCTGCATCCTTCTTCGCGGCGAGCATCGCAATGATGTTTTCCCGCTCCGGTTTTTTCACCCAATGACCCAATCGACCGACGACGACAACGAAAAGCCACTCGATCCTGCGCAGGAGGCGATCGTCCGCAAGCTGAAGCGGATGTCGCTGGTATCCAGCCTCGTCATGATCGGCGGCTTTCTCGTCGTATTCGGCGTGATCGCCTACCGCATGTCAACGGGCGGCAGCAGCGCCCCCAACTGGATCGACGCCACCGTGCCGCTGCCGGCCGGTGCGCGGGTGATTTCCACAACGGCATCCGATGGCCGGCTGGTTGTTACCATCGAAGTCGGCGGCATCACCGAAGTGCGCTTCTTCGATCTGAAAACAATGGAATCGCGTGGGCGCGTGACGTTCGACGCGAGGAAGTGAGGAGTGATGGCCGTGAAGAATCGCCGTTGGGTGCTCGCCACGCGGCCGGAAGGCGAGCCGAAGCCCGAGACCTTCCGCCTTGAGAGCGCCGATCTCGCCGATCCGGGTGCGGGCGAAGTGCTCCTGAAGACGCTGTGGCTGTCGCTCGACCCGTATATGCGCGGACGGATTTCCGCCGCGAAATCCTACGCGAAGGGCGTCGAGCCGGGCGAAGTCATGGTCGGCGGCACGGTGAGCGAAGTCGTGGCCTCGAACAATCCGGGCTTCGCAAAAGGCGACATCGTGCTGAGCTTCGGGGGTTGGCAGGAGTATCAGCTCTCGGCCGGCAAGGAATTGCAGAAGCTTGATCCAAAAGCCGCGCCGATCTCGACCGCGCTCGGCGTGCTCGGGATGCCGGGCATGACCGCTTATACGGGGCTGCTCACGATCGGTCAGCCGAAGGCGGGCGAAACGGTTGTCGTCGCCGCGGCGTCGGGCGCGGTCGGCGCGATCGTCGGGCAGATTGCGAAGATCAAGGGCGCACGCGCGGTCGGCATCGCGGGCGGCGCGGACAAGTGCCGTTACGTGGAAGAAGAGCTTGGCTTCGACGCCGTGATCGACCGGCGCGATCCGTCAATGCCGGAGAAGCTCGCTGCGGCGTGCCCGAAAGGCATCGACGTTTATTTCGAGAATGTCGGCGGCGAAGTGTGGGACGCGGTGTTTCCGCTCCTTAATACATTCGCGCGCGTCCCCGTGTGCGGGATGATCGCGCACTACAACGACACCGAACCGCCGCCCGGCCCCGACAAGTCGACACGCCTCATGCGCGCGATCCTGACGCGGCGCCTCACGATGCGCGGCTTCATCGTGTGGGACTTCGCCGACCAGGAGCCCGCCTTCCGCCGCGACATGGCGCAGTGGATCAAGGCGGGGAAGGTCAAGTATCGGGAGGATGTGGTGGAGGGGCTCGAAGCCGCGCCGCAGGCGTTCATCGGGCTGCTCAAGGGCAAGAATTTCGGCAAGCTGCTGGTGCGGGTCGCGAAATAGCGGCACCGCGCTCGGCTAATTTTCCTCGTCATCACCGGGCCGGCGCGCCCGCCTGCGTCAGCAGGTGCTTTGGCGCGCCTAGTCCCGATGATCTCGATTCATGCTGCACGGCCGTGCCTTATTAAGCGGGATCGCCGGGCCAAGCCCGGCGATGACATGCGAAAGTGGCCGTCCGTCTTGCCCGTCCGAGCACGAGCCGCTACATCAGGCGGCACGCTCCCTTCGTCTAGCGGTTAGGACGCGGCCCTCTCAAGGCTGAAACAGGGGTTCGATTCCCCTAGGGAGCGCCAGTCAACTTGTTTTTTCAGCGTTTTTTGCGCCGGTCCGGACGCTACCCATGCGCCGCTACCCATTTTGCTCCTCCTGCACATCAATGTTCAGAGCAGGACAGAACTCGGCTTCGGTGATCTCAATTCGCGCCTCGCGGGGCCGAGAGTTCAAGCATCCGCAGGTATACGCTATTATCGTAGGCTCAAGTGTGCCCTTCCTAATTACGTGCTTGCCGTCAACATTTTTCACCCTGATTTGGCGCACCAGCTCGATCACCTTGAGCGAAAGCGTCGGGTGAACAATGTCGTCAGCACCGCCGCGAAATGGATTGTTGAGTTGTGAGTAAAGAAGCGGGTTTGCGTGCTTCACTTTCTTCAGGACCAGATACGGATAACGGGCCGAGACGGCTGACGGATTGCTAAGCGACAAGTTCAGCGCAGCTCGACGAATAGTGCCATCCGGGCCGCCGCTAGTTCCCGCGTCGCTGATCGAGATTTCGACGTCTAGAAAAGGCACATTAAAGCGTTTGAAGCTGTCTTCGATGTCGTAATGCTCCATCGCGACCGTGCTGTCGCCGATCCGTTTGAAGTATTGCTTATCTCCCACCTCGCAACGATGCGGCCGCCGTTCCGATCGCTGAACCCTTAGCAGCAAGTAGCCGGATTTTTGGTCGGCAGGCACGACCGCAATCTCAATCGCCTCGTGCCGAGGCATGACGACTTGAGAGACGGCGCGTTCAACCGCTCCGCGGAATTTTTCCAGTTCTTCAATTGGCGCTAGTTCACTTGCGCAATCGATTCCGTCCTCGTTCTTTCTCGCGATTATTCCCCAGATCAATACACCGCCCGATGAGTTGGCGAATGCCGAGACCATTTTGCCCAAGTTCTCTCGGTCCTCTTTTGTAAGCTCGCCATTTTCGCGCTTGGTCTTGCTCTTAAACTCAAGCTGCACGTTCTCCTGAAATCGCTCGTCGACCAACCGTTTCACAGCGGCCTCTCCGCCGGCCAACAGCTGTTCAAAAAGATCCATCATCACATCGCCCCCCGCCCGCGATGTTGGCACCGGACTGGGCGAGTGTCAGGTCCGCCGTTTACCAACCTACCCGATATTGCGGAACCAGGGGCCTCACTGCCCGTTGCGTTGCCGCGGCGTAGTAGAGTGAGAACATGCCTCGTAGGATTGAAATTTCAGACGTTGAACTTGTTTATGTCGACGGCGATCGGCCGGCGCGTCGATTCCATGCGACGGCGTCGGGGCCGGATGGCTATGTCGAGTTAGTGCTGCCGGAGCGGACTGCAGCCAAGTTACAGGAATTGCTCGCTGCCGTCAGACCCGGCGCGTTAGTTGCCCCGGCCGAATAGAAAGCCGCCCCGGCGTGAACCGAGGGCGGCAAGTTGGGAAGGACTTTTCTAGTTCGCGGGGTCGCCTACTCAGTACCGGGCGACGACCCGCGCACGGGGGGCCCTGACGACCTGCGCACGGGGGGCCATGGTATGTCTGGCCGCGACGAACGAACCAAGGCCGCAGAAGCTCATAGCGGTCAGAGCCTCGCCTTGCGTCAATTCGCGGTTCTCGGTGCGGCTGACCCGCAACGCGGTGCCGATCGTGCCGAGTGCCGAGCCAAAGATGCAGCCGACGATCAGCTTTCCGGCGTGGCCACCGTGGTGATGATGTTTGGGTGGGTGCTTCACGATGGGTGGATGAACGCCCGTGGCATAAGCCGGATTGGCCACGACGGCGGACGCCGCGATAATGACTGCGGCTGCAAGCATTCTATTTTTCCTATTTTTCATGACGTTCCTCACTGCGTTACTGTTGCAAGCAGGCGGCCGAACGCCCCGTTTGGCCCGTGAGGAGGGGCCGTCTGGGTGGCGCGTGTTGTCCGGACCGCAGTCTTCCCAGTGCACTGACGCGCACCGCTACTCCGCAACGCTACTCGCTACGCAACCGACTCATTCTCACAGCGGGGAGACAATCGTTACAATTTGAATTAGTTGCGAAGAATTTCGTCCTAGGTACAAAAATCTGCGTGCGGCGGCGATTGTGGAGTTAGTGCGGCGGCAGTGGGGCGGATTGCGTTCGCCACCGGGGCTGAAACGGGGGAGAGGGAACATTTTCCCAGCCAAGTGTAGCGGTTCCGTATCGATGCGACGGGCGGCCAAAAGCAAACCGCCCCGGAGCGAACTCCGAGGCGGTGATGAGTGTTAGGTCCGCCGCCTTCAGGCGGCTTCGCGCTTGGCCTTTGCCGCTGCAATTCGTTCGGCGCTGAAAGGCGAGTCGAGCCGGACCTTGGCGCCGACCGTTTTCAGAACCTTGGCCGCTCTCTTCGAGGCTAACTGCCTTTTCGAGCCAGGGCGGTGCGGCTTGAACGATACGCAATTTACGGGCGTGAACCTGTGAGCGTCATCACGTTCTGGGTGCGCTTCTGTCTTGACCATGTTGCGCTCGAAAATGCAGCCACTCGGCATAGGCATAAAGCAGTGGGACGCGGCGCTGAGCCGGAACGGGCGTGCGGGGTTCGGCGTTGGCCGTCCATGGAGATGATCAAGAAGAACATTCCCGTGCATGGGAGGCTGATGGCGGTCGGCGCAGTGCACACCAGCGCGCGGCCGACGATCTGGGTGACCCATACGGACGGGCATCGATACACGGTCGAGGTCCATGCCCCGGAGTGCCAAGGCCCGCTGCTTTTCGCGAGGCTGCCGGAACCCCGCGGTGGCAAACAGGCGATCGAGTTGATGTTCGACGGTCTTGTTCGGCTGCAGTTTCTTCCCGGCCCGGATGGCGGGCGCGACAAATCCGCCAAGCATCCGAGCGCCGTCTTGGAGCCGGCCTGAGGGCTCATTGGAACGATACGGCTTCAGCGGCATTTGCCTAGCGCCGGCGCACTTGATTCCCCGTACCCCTCAATTGTACCGGTCCCTCCAAGGCCCCGCCCCTACCCCGAGGCGGGGCCTTTTCTTTAGTGGAGCTAACTGCGAGCCGCGATTGATTTGCCGCCGCCGCACGATGCCTCGGGATCTCCTAGGAGACCAACTTCAGCGGACTTTCTCGCCCTTGAGAAAGTTGCCGTAGCTGCTGCGCGATTTGCTCAAGCTGGGCTCGATCGCCGGGTGACTGAACTTCCTTGGCCCGCTGCTCGCACTGCGCGGCAAGTTCGGCCAGCGAGATGTCATTTTTCATGACCACGCCTCCGCGCGGGTCCCGCTTCGCCTCGGCCTGGGGCTCTGGCTGCCGTGTCGACGGCGCCCGATCGCGCGGCCGCGCTTCCGCCGTTTCTCGGGCTAAAGTTTCATCACGTCGCGCATGGTGAGGGCTTTAGGCATCGGTACGGCCGGGAACGTAGGCCGGGCGACCACGTTCTCAGGTATGCCCTTGACCCACGCGACATCATCAAGCGTGATAGAGGCAGAGGACACCATATGTCCGGCCGGAACAAGGACGACGAGTACCGCCGTGAGGCTGCGAATGCGCAGAATGCGGCAGACCACGCCTCAAATGACCGCGACCGGTCTGCATGGTTGCGGATTGCGCAAGGCTGGCTTTTGCTCATTCGCAACCGCACCCGACGCGAGAATTCTTTTAACGCGGAACTGAAGTCACGCGGTACCGGACAGACGAATTCTGACCGGTCGCACTAAAGCCGCTCAAATCACAATAGAGCGATGGAACCGCATGTCGCGACAAGCCTGCGCGCGATTTACGAGGAAAATTGAAACTTACGCGGCGGCGAATTCGCTTTGCGCGCTACACCTAGTCATCTAGGCCATCTATTCGCGGTTCTTAAATTCGGCCTGTCGCAGCATCGTGCGTAGTGACTCTGTTCGAATTTGGCGGCTCAGCAGCCCCACAATGAGGGTGTGCCTTTTTATACAGTCGCCAATATTTTTGTCCCGCAAGATGCCTTGAGTGGCTTGGGCTGGTTGTGCTCAAGGGAGTATCCAATGGGTCAAATCCTACCATTCACGCACGAACCTACCGCTTTCGATCCCGGGACCGTTGCGCTTGCGATCAGGGCTTACGATAAGGCGCTTGTTGAACTTGGCAGCCCGCCCGAGTTGGTGCGCGAGGTTATCGCCAAGCATATCATTCAGCATTTAGCCGCAGGTGAGCGCGATCCTCGTGCTCTGTGTCAGCGCGCTTTAGTTTCTGCTGGAATTCCGGCTGGACCGCTCAATCAGCCGCCACTTGCCACGCAAACTAGTTGCCCGGATACAGCTGAAAGCCCACAAGCGAATTCACCCAGCTAGGCAGTCCCAGCGTCGCGCCTTTGTGACCGCACTTCGTGCAGCGAGCATCGCGGCGGATTTTGTCGCTCGACGTATCCCTGCCGAATTTCTCGACCAGCGGCGCGAGCTTCACCGCCTTGCAATGGCTGCAACTATTGCAATGAACCCAAAATCAATCGTCGCGCGCCAACTGAGTAAGCGTCGGAATCGGCGGCGGTGGCTCTCGACGTCGCCAGGGCTGCGGGTGGTCATGTGGATCGGAACCGCGGTGGCGCATTCCGCAATCGAAACCGACCCGCGCCACGCGCGCAATCGCTAGCGATGCCTGTGGACGAGCGGGAACACGCTAGGAATTGAGTCTAGATTACTCGCGGTTGCGTCGACATTAAGCGCGTGATTTCGTCGCCGATCGATCCTCGCCGCGTAGCCTCTCGTCGCCTGGCTTTTTACCATCGCTCGGCGGTTCGTTGCCGCGGATCGGCTGATGAAAGTCCGCGCCGGGCTGACGCCGATCCTCGGGCCTGATGTCTTCGAGGTCGGGATTTCCCTTTGTCGGCTTTGGCATTGGCTCAGGCTCGCTTAACTATACGGACGGGGGCGCCAGCCGTTATCCAGCAACGCAAGCGACGGGCCGCGGTTCCGGGCAAGCCTCGGGCCAACGTGACTCCGATGTGTTCATGCAGTTGCAACGCCCGTGGGACCGACACCCAATCTGGACGAACGCGCAATGGGCAAGGCCCGCCTCCATTATTTGAAGTGCGGGCCCTGCGAGCGCGCGCCTGGTGAAAGGCTTGAGTGCACTCGCGCTCTCATTTGGAAAACGCCAGCCTCGGCGCTTCGTTCCTTTGCATGCCCTTGAAAATGGAACGAGCCGTTCGGCAGCGTTCGCCGGCCCCCGCATCACGTCCTGCCCGCAGGCGATACGCCCCAGGATCGTCTAGACGCTTTGCACCTCTTGGCAGGCAGCGGCGTTCCGACCGGTCGACGGCGCAAGCGAGGGAATGTCGACAATGGGCATCAGCTCCGCCCTCCTCGAGCGCACTTCCGCCTCCGCGCCGATGTGAGATGTTTGATCACCGTGCGACGTGCGGCAGGACTCATCTGCGCCCAGCGGGCGCAAGCCGCTTCCCTCGCGCGCCTTGTGCGTTCTGCCGGCGAGAGCGCTGCCATGCTGGCCTTACCGCCTTGCCGTCCCCATTTTCGCCGCTGCTTTGCCAATCGATCTTCGACCAGGCGATCGACTTCCGTTGCGCCGCAGTCGGCGATGCGTGCTCCGCGGGCGGCGAAGGCTAAGGGCAGGGCACGCCCGGTCACGCGAGGCAATCTTGCGCTGAAGTCCGAGCCCGAAGGCGACTTTCAGGAATTTTGATCGGGCCTGATTTCGTGCAGGTGCCGGGAGCGATCCCGGCACTTTGCGTTTGAGCGGCAGCGGGATTCTACTGCCGCCGGAAGTCGGTCTCACCGCCGCCGACGCGGGAACCGCATCGGTAATGGACCGTTTTCATCAAGGTACGCGCGCTGGGTGATAACCGGCCGCAATGGAGATGATGGACGCAGTTGATTTTGCCGGTTTCTAACTGCGGCAACAACGCATCGGTACGCGTGGCATCTAACCCATTCCCGGCGTGCGTACTTACTGCCGCCGGAAATCGATCTCCCCGCCACCAGCTTCGCCGGAAATTGTCATGCGATATCGTCCGCTCGACGCGGGGTCGAGCGTGACGATCGCGCTGCCGCGCGCATCTCCGGCGTTCCCGCGAAGCTGAAACACCAGCCGGTCACCCTGGCGTCGTCCAGACACTTCCGCGCGTTCGGGCCCGCCGCTCCAGCTTCCGCTCACCGTGTTGTGCGCGGAGTCGTAGAGCAACGTTCCGGCGATGGTCCGGCTGCGTTCGCCGGCCGCGCAGCGGCCGTTCTGCTGCAGCGTCGTGCCGTCCGGTGAAAGCCGCGAGGTGATCCGGCAATAGACCGCCTCGCGCGCGTTCTCGCGCTCGAGCCTGAGCGAGCCCTGGCCGACCCATATGCCCGCGAAGCGCGCGAGATAAGGTTCGGACTGCGCGTGAACCGGATGAGCCGCCGTGAGCGCGCAAGCCAGCGCCAGCATACGGGTTGCACTCACAGGTCGCTTTTCCATCGCTTCGGAAACTCCAGGATCAGGGAAGGCAGCAACAGAAGATCGGCGATCAGACCGACCGCAAGCAGGAAGGCACACAGGAAACCGAACAGCGCGGTCATCGGCAGGCTGCTGAAGAAGGTTGCCGACAGCCCGGCGCACAGCACGACGGTGGTTGCGATCATCACGGGGCCGACAACGCGGATTCCGTCCCGGACCGCCGCCTCGCGCTTCAGTCCGGCTGCGCGGCTGTGACGGTAACGGTGCAGGTAGTGGATGGTTTCGTTAACGGCGATGCTGAAGGCGATGGTGAGCGCAAGCGCGCTCGCAAATTGCAATCCGCGCCCGCTCACGAGCAGGAACGTGCCGGTGGCGAGCAGCGGCAGGAGGTTCGGCAGAATGCTCAGGAGTCCCGCGCTGACCGAGCGGAAGGCGAAGGCGATCAGGCAGATCGCGAGCACCACTTCGGCGATCAGCGTGAAGCCGAGTTCGCGCAGGATGCCCTGGCTCTTGCGCGCGGAATGAACGACGAGGCCCGTCGCCTGCACCTTCGGTCCGCGCTCGGCGATCTTCGCTTCGAGCTGAGACACGAGCCGGTCGGTTTCGGTAGCGGACAACTCGCCAATCCAGGTGGTGACCAGCGCGCTCCGTCTGTCGTCGGACAAAAGCCGCCGGCGTTGCGCGGACGAAAGCTCGCCCCACACCGGCGCGATCGCGCTTGCGGCTTCCTGGGGCGTCTTCGCCTCCAGCCATTGCGCGAAGCTCCAGGGCGAGAGCACGGCGGCGCCGGGCAGCGCCTGTTGCACGGCCTCATGCACCTTGCGGATTTCCGCGAGTGATGCGGCGTCGAGCATGTTTGCACCCGGCGGGAGCGGCACGGGGATCTGCACCGAGAAGGCGCCGTTCAGGTGCCGGTCGATTTGCGTCAGGGCCGCATTGACCGGGTCGCCGGCCGGGAGATGCTCTCGGATACTGTAGTTCGGCGTGAGGTTCAGATAC
>JAICQA010000449.1 GCA_025929595.1 Xanthobacteraceae bacterium | reverse complement strand
TTCATCTCCGAAATCTCGATGTTGCGCAGACGGCTGATCGCCTCGAAGGTGCGCTCGATCGAGCGGTCCCATACTTCGCGGCGACCGAGCGCATCGAGCACCGATCCGCCGAAATCGTCCACCGCGACGGAGAAGCCGCAGCGGCGCATCTGGCCGGAGATTTCCCCGATCATGTCGATGTAGTCGACAACCTGGGTTTCGGAAATATCGAACACCAGGCTCAAAGACTTGCCGCCCTGCGGCCGATATTTGCGGACGAGATCGGCGATCGGAATCTGGCGCAGGGCGTCCACACTGACATTGATCGCGAGCCGCACATCGACGCCGATCTCGCACAGATTCACGCTCGTCTTGAGCGCGCTCACGAGCGCGTTTTCGGTGAGCCGCACGATGCTCTCGGCGGATGCGTGCTTGATCAGTTCGCCGGCCGAGACAACGTGGCCGTCCGGCGCGCAAAAGCGCGCGAAGGCCTCGACGCCCATCAGCCGCTTCTTCCTGAGATCGATCTTCGGCTGATACCAGAATTCGATGCGGTCGGCGGCGAGCGCCTCGTCAAGGTTGAACATGGGCTCGCCCGCGTTCCCCTTGTCGACCCAGAAGACGTCGTCCTTGCTGATTTCGCCGCTCATTCCCCTGTCCGCCGGCTCGGGTTCGCACCCCATTTGGCAGTGCCGATACAACGGAAAGTCTTAAAGTCGCCGGGTGAAACCCTCTAAAATTCGCCCGGCGCTTCTAGCCGAACATCAACATGCACCACCCGGAAACACGCGTGTTTCCGGATGATGGCATTGCATCCTTAATTGAATGTAGCCGCCGGACGGTTTCGTACCGGTGCCCGGCGTTAAGGAAACAGCGCGAGCTGTTCGAGCGCCATTGTCTCGGGAAAGCCGAGCATGAGGTTCATGTTCTGCACGGCCTGACCCGATGCGCCTTTCACAAGGTTGTCGGTCGTGGAGATCACGATCGCCCGGCCCGCGACGCGGTCGGCGACGACGCCGATCTGCGCGAAATTGGAGCCGCGCACGTGGCGGGACTGCGGTACCTCCCCGAGCGGCAGCACGCGCACGAAGTGCTCGCTCGCGTAAAAGTCGGCGAGCACGCGATGGATCTGCTCCACCGTCGTCTTGCCCTCCGCCCGCACATAATGCGTCGCGTAGATGCCGCGGTTCATCGGCGCGAGATGCGGGGTGAAGGTCGCGGTCACCGAGCGCTTGGCGGCGAGCGAGAATTCCTGGTCGAGCTCGGCCATGTGCCGATGATGGCCGACGCCGTAGGCGTGGATGCCTTCCGACACCTCCGAGAACAGCATCGTTTCTTTCGGACTGCGGCCCGCCCCGGTCATGCCGGACTTGGAGTCGATGAAGATTTCGTCCGGATTGATCGCGCCCGCTTCGATCAGCGGAACAAGCGCAAGGATCGACGTCGTCGTGAAGCAGCCCGGATTGGCGACGAGGCGCGCCGTCTTGATCTCGTCGCGATAGATTTCGACCAGGCCATAGACGGCCTGCGGCTGAAGGTCGGGCGCCTGATGCGGGTGACCGTACCACTTCTCGTAGGCAGCCGCGTCGGTGAGCCGGAAGTCCGCCGACAGATCGACGATCTTCAGGTTCTCGTGCTTCTCCATCAGCCCCTTGATCACGAGTTGCGTCGTGCCATGCGGCAACGCGCAGAACACGAGATCGAGGTCGCCCGCATTCATTTCTTCGATGGTCACGAGCTTTGGCAGATCGTAACCCGCGAAATGACCGAACACGGACGCCATGGGCTGGCCCGCGCGGCGGTCGGCGGTGAGCGCCTTGATGGAGACTTTCGGGTGACGCAGCAG
>JAICQA010000222.1 GCA_025929595.1 Xanthobacteraceae bacterium | reverse complement strand
CCCTGCTCGATCGCTTCCCGATCTATCAATGACGGTTCGTTTCGGGGGATAGTCCATGCGTTGCCCCTACTGCGGAAGTCTCGACACGCAAGTGAAGGACTCGCGGCCGACGGAAGACTCGGCCGTGATCCGCCGCCGCCGCGTGTGCCCGGAGTGCAACGGGCGTTTCACGACGTTCGAGCGCGTGCAATTGCGCGAGCTCACCGTGCTCAAGCGCAGCGGGCGGCGGGTGGCGTTCGACCGCGAGAAGCTGCTGCGCTCGGTGGAAATATCGCTGCGCAAGCGGCCGGTGGACCCGGAGCGCATCGAGCGGCTGATCTCGGGCATCGTCCGCAAGCTCGAAAGCATGGGAGAGAACGAAATCGCGTCGTCGGTGATCGGCGAGCTGGTGATGGAAGAGCTGAAGCAGCTCGACGATGTCGCCTATGTGCGCTTCGCTTCGGTCTACCGGAACTTCCGCGAGCCGCGCGACTTCGAGAAAGTATTGGGCGAGCTCGCGCCCGACGGACGCAAAGCCGAATGACGGCGCCTGCCCGGATCGCGGAGTCGCAGACCGTGCCGGAAGCATGGGACGACCGCCTGATGGCGGCGGCCAATCACTATGGCCGGCGCAATCTCGGGCAGACATTCCCCAACCCCGCCGTCGGCGCGCTGATCGTGCGGTTCGAGAACGGCGAGCCGGTGGTTGTGGCGCGCGGCGCGACGGCGCCGGGCGGCAGGCCACACGCCGAAACCGAAGCGTTGCGGCTTGCGGGCGAGGCGGCGCGTGGGGCGACCACTTATGTGACGCTTGAGCCGTGCGCCCATCACGGCAAGACGCCGCCCTGCGCCAACGCCATCATCTCGGCGGGGATCGCGCGGGCAGTGATTGCGGTCGAAGACCCAAACCCGGAAGTGAAGGGCAAGGGTACCGCACTCCTGCGCGCAGCGGGGATCGAGGTGACCGTCGGTATCGGCGCGCGCGAGGCGTTTCTCACTCACGCCGGCCACTTCCGCCGCATGATCGACGGGCGACCGCATCTCATCCTGAAGATCGCTGTCTCGGCCGACGGCAAGACCGGGCTTGCAGGACGGAAGCCGGCGGAGATTTCCTGCGATGTCTCGCGTGCCGAGGCACACATGATGCGTGCCACGGCCGACGCGATCATGGTCGGCAGCGGCACGGTGATCGCCGACGATCCACAGTTGAACTGCCGTCTGCCGGGCATGGAGGATCGTTCGCCGATCCGCGTCGTGCTCGACGGCAATCTGCGCATTCCGCTGAATTCGAAGCTCGTGCGGACGGCGCGGCAGGTGCCGCTCTGGGTGATGACGAACGATGACGCTTCGCGAGAGGCCGAGCGGAAGCTGCTGGTAGAAGGTGCTTTTGTGCTGCGTACGCCGCCGAAGAACGGTCGGCTCGACCTCGCGGCGGCGCTGCGGCGGCTCGGCGAACGGGGCATCACGCGCGTCCTGGTCGAGGGCGGCCCGATCCTGTCCGCCTACCTCATCGGCTCCGATCTCGTCGATGAAGCGGTGATCGTACGGTCCGACAAGGTTCTCGGCGCGGATGCGATCAATGCGCTTGAGGGCATGCCGCTCGAGGCGCTGACACAATCAGCTCACCTTGAGCTAGTCGAACGCCGCATGTCCGGCAGCGACAGCCTCGCGCGCTATTTCCGGAGATAGACGTGTTCACCGGCATCGTCACCGATATTGGCACGGTCCTCAGCCTGAAGGAGCGCAAGGATCTTCGGCGCCTGCGCGTCGCGAGCAAATATCCGGCGCGCTCGCTCGCGCTCGGGGCGTCGGTCGCGCATGACGGCGTCTGCATGACGATTGTCGCCAAGGGTGCGCGCGGTAAGGGAAGCTGGTTCGAGGTGGAAGCGGGGGCGGAAACGCTTGCGCGCACGACCGCCGGCCAATGGCGGAAGGGCAAGAAGGTCAATCTCGAGCGCGCACTGAAGCTGGGCGACGAGCTTGGCGGCCACATGGTCAGCGGCCATATCGACGGACTCGCGACGCTGCTCTCGCGCGAGAATGTCAGCGACATGGCGCGGCTATGGTTCCGTGCGCCGGCCGAACTGGCGCGCTTCATCGCGCCCAAGGGTTCGGTGGCGCTCGACGGCATTTCGCTCACCGTGAACGAGGTGAAGGGACGCGAGTTCAGCGTGTTCATCATCCCGCACACGCTGAAGGCGACCAACTGGACCGATATCGCAACGGGCGCCGACGTTAACCTCGAAGTCGATCAGGTGACGCGCTACCTTGCCCGGCTTGCGGAGGCGCGCTGAGGCTTGTAACGGCAAGCGCGCCGCCCACTTGAGTAGACCGATGGCCCAGCTGCACCAGCTTCATCCGACGCAGGAGACGCCCATTCCGGGCGCGCGCGTGCTGCTGGTCGAGTCCCGGTTTCAGGGCGCGATTGCCGATGAGCTGGTTGCCGGCGCCATAGCGCGACTGAAGGCTGCGCAGGTCGAGGTGGAACATATCCGCGTGCCGGGTGCGCTGGAGATTCCCGTCGCTGCCGCGATCGCGCTCGATGCCGCCGCTCGCGCAGCGAAGCCCTTTGACGGACTCGTGGCGCTCGGCTGCGTGATCCGGGGCGAGACCTTTCACTTCGAGATCGTGGCGGGCGAGTCGGCGCGCGCGCTGATCAGTCTCGCGGTCGCGCGAAGGCTGCCGCTCGGCAACGGCATCCTCACCGTCGAGAACGAAGCGCAGGCGCTCGTTCGCGCGCGGCGCAACGAAGGCGACAAGGGCGGCGAGGCGGCGTCGGCCGCGCTCGCGCTCATCCGGCTCGCGCGCGCCGGTACGACGTGATGAGCAAGCTCGTGCAGCGGAGCGCGGCGCGGCTCGCAGCCGTGCAGGCGCTCTACCAGATGGAAATCGCCGGAACGTCGCTGCCGGAAGTGCTCACGGAATATGAGAGCCATTGGATCGGCCGGGACGTCGACGGACAGAAAAACCCCGAAGCCGAAGCAGCGTATTTCCGGGACATCGTATCCGGCGTGCTGCGCGAGCAACGCACGCTCGACCCCCTGGTGGACGACGTGCTTGCGAGAGGCTGGCCGCTAAAGCGGGTCGAAGCCGTACTGCGTGCCGTTCTCCGCGCGGGCGCCTACGAGCTTTCGTACAAGCCCGATGTGCCGGCGCGCGCCGCAGTGAGCGAATATGTGAATGTGGCGGGTGCGTTCCTCGACCGTGAGGAAACCGGCATGGTCAATGCGGTTCTGGACGGTCTCGCGCGCAAGCTGCGGGCAGCGGAATTTGACCGGACCGCCTGACCGGAGGGCGTTCGCACAGCCGTACGCCTCGGGCTAAAGTCCGGCGATGGACCAAAAGACTTCCATACTTTCCGGCGAGGATCGGCTGATCGACCGGTTCTTTCGTCCGCTCGTGAAGGACGCAGGCGCGCTCGGCCTGTTCGACGATGCGGCGTGCATCACGCCGCCGGCCGGGCACGACATCGTGCTGACCGTCGACGCCTCGATCGCGGGCGTTCATTTTTTCGCGGATGATCCGGCCGATCTCGTCGCCAAAAAATCCTTGCGCGTGAATCTTTCGGACCTCGCCGCAAAGGGCGCCCGCCCACTCGGCGCGCTGCTGTCGCTGTCGATTCCGGAGACGGTGTCGGAGGACTGGCTCGCGGCATTTTCGCACGGGCTTGGCGCCGATCTCGATCAGTTCGGTTGCCCGCTGCTCGGTGGCGACACCACACGCACGACCGGCGGGACGACCATTTCAATCACAGCCATCGGCACGGTGCCGCGCGGCTCGATGGTCAAGCGAAGCGGCGCACGGCCCGGCGAGCACGTCGTGGTCACCGGGACACTGGGGGATTCATCGCTCGGACTGGAACTGCGCAAGCGGCCAGATGCGCCGGGTTTCGCCCAACTCGGTGACGACGAGAAGGCGCATCTCGCGGAGCGCTATCTGTTGCCGCAGCCTCGACTTGCGCTCGCGGATGCATTGCGCGAGGCAGCGACTGCTGCAATCGATATTTCCGACGGCCTTGTGGGCGACCTTGCGAAGCTCGCCTCGGCGTCCGGCGTCGCCGCCCACATCGAGGCGAAGTCCGTGCCGCTATCCCCGGCGGCGCGGGTGGTGCTCGCCGGAGCGCCGGAGCGGCTTGAAACGGTGCTGACCGGCGGCGACGACTATGAGATCGCAGCGGCAGTTCCGGAGAATCGGTTGGCGGCGCTCAAGGAGGCTGCGAAGGAAGCGGGTGTGATGGTCACGACAATCGGTCGCATCGAAACGGGCGATAGCGTTACCGTGCGGGGGCCGAATGGGCAGCCGCTGACGCTGAAACGGGCCTCTTTCAGTCACTTCTAGGCTGCGGTCGGATGGATCAAAACGGCGGACTGCCGGGTCCCGCCAATTGCTTCGACTAGCCATCTTTGGCAATGTCCGCCCGCTTCCGGCGCCCGGCTGGGTGGGTGCAGGGGTGCGACCTAAGCCCGCTCGCGCGGGCCTATCCACACAATTCGAAACCAAACTCGAGGATTAAGTCCATGACGGCGATGTGGCTGATCATTCTTTGCGGCCTCGCGGCGATCGCGTACGGCGTTTGGGCGACGCAGTCCGTGCTTGCGGCGGACGCAGGCAATGCCCGTATGCAGGAGATTGCCGCGGCGATCCGCGAAGGCGCACAGGCCTATCTGCGGCGCCAGTACGCGACCATCGGTGTCGTGGGTGTGGTCATCTTCATCCTGGTGGGCTTCCTGCTCGGCTGGCTCGTTGCGGTCGGCTTCGCGATCGGCGCCGTCCTTTCGGGCGTCGCCGGCTTCATCGGCATGAACGTCTCGGTGCGGGCGAATGTGCGCACGGCGCAGGCGGCGACGAAGTCGCTGTCGGGCGGCCTCGACATCGCCTTCAAGGCGGGCGCGATCACCGGCATGCTGGTCGCCGGTCTCGCGCTGCT
>JAICQA010000426.1 GCA_025929595.1 Xanthobacteraceae bacterium | reverse complement strand
CTCGACGCGCAATGGCACCGGCGCGGCATCGAGCAGCCGTTCCGCGCCCGCATGGGCATCAATACCGGCTATTGCAATGTCGGCAATTTCGGCAGCGACGACCGCATGGATTACACGATCATCGGCGCGGAGGCGAACCTCGCGGCGCGTCTGCAAGCGATCGCGGAGCCGGGCGGCATTGTGATGAGCTATGAGACCTTCGCGCTGGTGAGCGACATCGTGCGCGCGCGGCCGTTGCCGCCGATTGCGGTGAAAGGCATCAGCCGCCAGATCGTGCCCTATGCGTTCGAAGGGCTGGTTGAGGAGTTGCGGCAGCGGCCGAACGTGATCAGTGAGCGCAGCATGGGCGTCGAGCTGTTTCTCGACCTCGATGTGATCGACCGGGGGGCGGCCGACCGCACGCGGCGGCTGCTGGAGCAGGCGCTCGCCGCCATCGATGCCAAGACAAAGACGAGGCCGGAAACGGCCTGAAATCTGCGGGGGAGTGCAATGGGGTTGCTGGATAACAAGGTTTGCCTGATCACCGGCGGCGCGGGGAGTCTCGGGCTCGCGAGCGCGAAGAAGTTTCTCGCGGAAGGTGCCAAGGTCGCCATCGTCGATCTGCGCGAGGCCGACGTCGAGCGTGCGAAATCCGAGCTTGGCGGCTCGAACGTCGAGGCGATCGCGGCCGACGTAAGCCAGGCGGATGCGACGAAGCGCTACATCGACCGCACCGTTTCCCGCTTCGGCAAGATCGACGTGCTGTTTTCGAATGCCGGCAATCAGGGGCCGATCACGCCGACAACCGAGTATCCGGAAGACATCTTCGACGCCATCATGGCGGTGCATGTTCGCGGCAGCTTCCTGTGCTGCAAATACGGCCTGCCGCAGATGAACGACGGCGGCAGCGTCATCATCACGTCGAGCGTCGTCGGCGCCATGGGTGCCCCGGGTTCGGTCGCCTATGTGACGGCCAAGCACGCGCTCGTGGGCATGATGCGCACGCTCGCGAAGGAGTGCGCGCGGCGGAACATCCGCGTGAACACGCTGCATCCCGGGCCGATCGACAACGAGTTTCAGGCGAGGATCGACGCGGGCATCGGCAAGCTCGCGGGCGGCGTCGATGGACGCAAGCTGCTCGACAGCGCCATTCCGCTCGGCCGCCACGGCACGCCCGAGGAAATCGCGGGCTCCGCGCTCTATCTTGCGTCGGGTCTTTCGGGCTTCGTCACCGGCACGATGGTGATGGCGGACGGCGGCTTGCGCGGCTGAACCGCCCGCACCGCCCACACCGCACACGCCGCATTCCCTTCACAAAGGGATGCTGCAAGGTTCGGCAACCCTGATCCGGCCGGCGCATTGACGCCGGCCGTGTTTTTCGCTGCGGTCGGACCACGCCGCGGATGAGGAGCGCCGGCCCGCATGGCGACCAGTCTTCGCCCGATCGTATCGCTGCTCATCGGCGTCGCGCTGCTGCTGGCCGGCGCCGGCCTGCAGATCACGCTGCTGCCCCTGCGCGGCAGCGCGGAAGGCTTCGGCACCTTCGCGCTCGGCGTGATCGGTTCCGCCTATTATGTCGGCTTCGTCACCGGCTGCCTGACCGGGCCTTATGTCATCGTCCGTGCCGGACACATTCGCGCATTCACCGCGCTCGTCGCGCTCGCCGCGGCCGCGGTCCTTGCCTATGGCCTCGCGCCCTATGCGGTGGCGTGGGCGATTTTCCGTGGCATCACCGGTTTCTGCCTCGCGGGCTTCTATCTCGTCATCGAGAGCTGGCTGAACGACCGGGCATCGAACGAGACGCGCGGCTTCGTGATGTCGTCCTATGTCGCGGTCAATTTGGCCGCGCTCGCCGTGGGGCAGATGCTGGTCACGCTCTATCCCATCGACGGCTATCGGTCGTTCATGCTCGCCGGCATTCTCACCGCGCTCGCAATCGTGCCGGTGGCGCTGACGCGCTCGGCGCAGCCGGCGCCGATCACGATCGTGCGCTTCCGCCCCCGGCAGCTTTAT